>CALVHX010000015.1 GCA_944329195.1 uncultured Bacilli bacterium
GAAAAAAGAGAATTGTTTAAGCAATACCTAATTCTCTAGTTTTTAATATGTTCTTTGAAAATTTACGAATTGAAGAATCAAACTATGAATATTATAAGAGTTTGCCATACTATAATCAAGAAAATTTATTACTTATAATTACTATCCCACACGATGTTTTCTTCTTTTAATATGGGTATCGAATTAATTAAATTATTATAACCTTCTTTGAAATCATCCATAGCTATTTTTATCACTTTTATATTTTCTAACTTAATATTATCCGCTAAAGATAAATAAGCATTTTGTTGTTCTATACTACTTTTTAAACTAAAACTATGATAGTTGTGATGTCTTCTTCTAAGTCTAGTTCCAAATAATTTTTCATCTTTTAAATACAAAATAACTAGGTAAATATTATATTCGAGAGAGTTTAATTTTTTTAGTAGCCTCTCATAAACATCGTCGAATTTATAATCTTTGTATCCTAGTGTACAATAGACTTGTTCAGAAAAGAAAGACCTATCAAATACTAAATTAAGTTTCGTTTCTTCAAGCGACTTCATATAATCAATGAGACCAAAATACATCGTTTTAGTTTTTTCTTTTCCCGAAATACTCTTATCTTCAATGCCAGATAGACGATAAAGATTTGTTAGAGCAATATTATCTCTCAAGAAATTTGCCACTGTACTTTTCCCAACACCTTGAGCTCCCTCTACTATTATAATATTTCCTTTCTTCTCTTGCATACTTTTGCCTCCGCATCATCAACATAATTTTATCATATCAAAAGAAAAAAAGCTATATAAATAAGAAATCTTTCCACAAAAAATGACCACTTCAAAAGCGGTCATTCATTTAGAGAGACATATCAAATAATATGCTAGGAACATTTGTTCCCTCTCTTCATATATATTTGCCAATTCTATCTTGGCTTAACAATGATATTACATAAAAACATTATATAAATCATTGTCAATATTATTATATTTCATAATTTCTAAAATATACATTATAAATTTATCTATTTTTTTCCTTTTCAATTATTTTGATAATATCATCGACTGTTTTATCGACAGTATTGTTGATAACTATATAATCATATTTATCTTTATAGTTAATTTCTTCTTTAGCTATTTTTAACCTTTTAATAATATCTTCTTCACTATCAGTGTTTCTTTTTCTTAATCTTTTTTCTAATTCTTCAAAACTAGGGGGCATAATAAATATAAGAACAGCTGGAGGAAAAATTTTCTCAATATTCATACCGCCTTGTATATCTAAAACCGCAACTACATTGATGCCTTCATCAATATTTTTAAAAACAAAGTCTTTTAAAGTACCATAGTAATTGTCATTATATTTAGCATATTCCAAAAATTTATCTTCCTCAATATATTTTTTAAATACTTCTTTTGAAACAAAAAAGTAATCTTTACCATCTATTTCGTTTTTTCTTATTCGTCTCGTTGTCATCGATACAGAATATATTCCATGGCCGCTTTTTACTAATTTAGAAGCAATAGTATCTTTTCCTACTCCGCTAGGACCAGATATGACAATAAATATACCTTTTTTCATTTAATCACCTTCTAGTATTTTAATATTATTAACAATAACTTGTAATTTATCGTATCTTTTTTCTACATGACCAGCTATTTCGATAATATTACCAATTTCTATTTTATTGTATCTTCTATAGACACTTGGAAACATTGTTAGAAAGACCTCTCCAAATTCATCATTAGCGGTAATAAAAGCCATTACATCGTTATTTTTAGTCATTGTCTCTCTTATTTTATTTACCATTAATACCATCTTTATATTCTTGTCAAAGTAGTTACTAATATTTGTGGAACATACAATATATTCACTTCTATATTTGCTTACAGGATGATCAGTCAAGTAAAAACCTAGTACTTTAAGCTCCATACTTATAGCTTCTTGTTTTGAATACTCATTAGTAATTTGAATTTCTGGCTTCTCTATTTCGATCATTCCCGCATCTTTAGCAATATCAGCATAATTAATAACAGCATCCAAGCTTTCGATAAGACTTTTTTTATTATAACCAAAGCTATCTAAAGCCGAAGCATAAATTAAATTAGTAATTACTTTTCTATTAATACCAGTACTATACATTCTAAGGACAAAATCACAAAAATCACTAAAGTTTCCCTTTTCGCGTTCTCTAATAATATCATTAGAAATAGAGTTTCCGACACCACTGATAATAGATAGAGGACATCGAATACTATTGTCTATAACATAATATTTACTTTTACTATAATTAATATCAGGTGGCAATATTTTAATATTAGCTTGTCTAGCCCTATTTAAATATATATTCGTTTTTTCATTATTGCCAATAGCATTAGATAAAAGCCCAGATATAAAGTATTTTAAAAAATAAGTCTTAATAAATGCCATTTTATAAGCAATAATGGCATAAGAAACAGAATGAGATTTATTAAAACCAAAATTAGCAAATTTCAAAATCAAATCGTATACCCTATCAGCTATCTCTTTGGAATATCCATTTTTAAGACAACACTTAATAAATTTTGGTCTTTCCTCTAAAATAACATCTTTCTTTTTCTTTGACATAGCTCTTCTGAGAATATCTGCTTCTCCAAGAGAATATCCTGCCAATTTTCTAACAATTTGCATAATCTGTTCTTGATAAATAATAATACCATAAGTCGGCCTTAATATATCCTCTAAATCGGGATGAATATAATCAATTTTTTCTTTACCATTTTTCCTAGCAATAAAATTATCAATACTGTCCATTGTACCGGGTCTATAAAGCGCAATAGCGGAAGAAATATCATCAAAGGAGGTAACTTTTAGTTTTTCCAAAAACTTCTTCATTCCAGGAGATTCAAACTGGAAAATACCATCGGTATCAACATTATAAAAAACTTCCAGTGTTTTTTTATCATCGGTAGGTATTTTATCGAAACTAATATTAATTTTTTCTTTTTCCCTAATATTGTCGATGACACCACTGATAAGTGTCAAATTATCGAGACCTAAAAAATCCATTTTTAAAAGTCCGAGAGGCTCTAGGTAATCTTTAGAAAAAGCAGTAACAAACATTCCTAATTGGTTCCTATAAAGTGGAATAATCTCATCTATATCGTATTTACTCATGACAATACCAGCGGCATGGATAGAAATGTGTCTAGGAAGCCCTTCTAATTTAAGAGCAATCTTATATAAAAGTTTATACTCATCTTTAGAATTAATAAGCCTATAAAACTTAGAGTTTTCAGTATATGATTCTTTAAGTTCTCTACTCGTAATTGCTTTAGTAAGGTCATCGATAATAGGCAAAGATATATTCATACATCTACCGATATCTCTTATTACTTGTTTGGCACCTAGGGTATTAAAAGTAATAATACCCGCTACTTTTTTTCCACCGTACTTTTTTGTAACATAATCGATAACTAAATTTCTTTTTTCACTGTCGAAGTCGACATCAATATCCGGCATAGTAACTCTTTCAGGATTCAAAAATCTCTCGAATAACAAATCATATTTAATTGGATCGACATCTGTAATACCAATTGAAAAACTGACTAAACTTCCCGCAGCGCTTCCTCTTCCAGGGCCTACTAGTATATTATTAAATTTAGCATATTTAACGTAGTCCCAGACCACTAAAAAATAATTACAAAATCCCATTTTGTCAATAATATCTAGTTCGTAATCGAGCCTTTTAATATATTCTTTAGGTACATTATCATTTAATCTTTTTTTAATACCCTTATAACAAAGATTTCTCAAAAACTCATGAGCATCAATCTTACTATCGTAGACAGGCAGTAGCCCTTCTCTATACTCTAACGTAACATTACATTCTTTTTCTATGTATGACATGTTATCATGCACAATACTATCACATAAATTAGAAAGTTCATCTTCATCTAAAAGATATCTATTTTTAAAAGTACCTAAAGAAAACTCTCCAAGCTTTTTATCATCTCTAATCATTAATAAATAATCGAGATAGCGATAATCACTTTCTTCTAGATAAGAAACATTATTAATAAATACTGCTTTGTCCCCTATTTTTTCTCTTTCTTTAAGATTGCTGTAGCCTATAAAGTAATCTTTGTAGATACTTATAATATTTTTATTATAGTTAATATAAGGAATAATTAAAAATAAATCATCTGCGAACTTTTCTAGTTCATCGGTAGAAATGTCTCTTTCCGATAATATAGTAGATATTTTAATCAAATTCTTATAACCATTATTATTTTTAGCTAACAATATAAATTTATCGTGGCTAAGATTAACTTCTAACCCAATGATAGGCTTGATTCCATTCTTCTTACAAGAAAGATAAAACTCGTAGATACCAAACATATTGTTAGTATCAGTAATAGCTAAAGAGGAATAGCCAAGTTTTCTAGCTTTTGATGTCAATTCATCTATTCTAACTAAACTACTCAAAATAGAATAACTAGTTTTAATTTGTAAAGCTATAGCCATAACTATTCCTCCCAACATTAATATTTAAGCGTTAAATAAGCAATAACAATTCCTCCAATTGCTATAATAGCGGCAAGCACTGCAACTCCGGCAAACCCATTACTTTTTGGCCCGACATTACCAAGCTTTCTTGTTCTTGATTTTGGTTTATTGGGATTGTTTCCCATAACATATTTGGCATCCGGTTTCATATTTAACTCCCCACCATTATATTCCAAAGTAACACGTGAGCTTCCATTACTATCAGTAAATCTCCCAGCTATGTTATCATTATGCGTACTCTCACCATTATTATACTCATTATTCATTATTATCACCTTTCCTTTTAATCAAATAATAAATTAATTTCTTCTATTTTCTGCGATCATTGTAATTTGATCAGTTAAATATTTAATTCTTTCAATAATTCTTCGTGCTTTTAATTTACCTTCACTATCATTGCCAGCAAGATGTTCCTCCAGTTCCTTAAGAGAAAGATTAGAGGTAAAAAACGTTGGTAAATTTTCTTGCATTCGATACTGCAGTATAGTTCCCAATATTTCATCTCTATTCCAGCTAGTAGTAGTTTCCGCTCCAATATCATCGAGTAAAAGGATACTGACCTTTTTAATTTTGTTAAAAGTATCGGCAAAGTCTTCAGAAAACTTCTCCTTTAGTTCTCTTAAGAATTCTGGATAGTAGACAATAGCAACCTTGTTGTTTTTTTTAGCAAGTTCATTAAAACAAGCAGATATTAAGTAAGTCTTACCACAGCCGAAGTTACCAGTTAAATAAAGCCCCTTACACTTTTCGTTTGCTTCATACTTTTTGATAAAAGTAGTAAGCCATTTAATCGCTTCTATTCTATTTTTGTCATCAGTATAAATATCTTTCATAGAAGCAGATAATATTTCTTTTGGCATATCCAAACAAATTATATTTCTTTGATAATCACTTTCTTTATCTAGTTTCCTACGATACTTACATGCCACATAAGAAAATACAATATTATCTTGCTCGATAGAAGGATAATAAACAAAACCACAGACACTATTCTTACATTCCATAATATTTTTGCATTTTAGGCAGTTATTTATTTCTCCGGCAGAGTCTTTTATCAAGGAAGTATATTTAATTAATTCTTTTTTAGAAATTTTAAGTTTATCTACAATTTTTTTAAACGCTTCATCTTCACAAGCCAAGTCGAAGTTTCTTTCCAACTCATACATATCGAGACTATATTTATCGGCAATCAAATCTTTAGTATTTTTCATGACTTATACTCCTTTAACAGTTCCTCTAATTGATTTTCCTCATCACTTGATACTTCGCTCTTCATAATATCTTTATCGAACCAATCAGGCGTTTTAGCATCTTTTACTTCTTTATTTGTCACCTTTTTATTCTTCTTTTTATGTTCTTTTTCTGCAATCTTCATAGCCTCTTCCACTGTTTCGATTCCAAGCCTTTGCCACTGCCCCGCAATTCCCTCGACAAGCCCTCTCGTCAATTTTTTTTCATTAATATTCAATATATAATCGATAAGTACATTGACAACGCCCGGTTTCAATCTATAGTCAATTAAAAGATCTTCTACCAATTTAAGATCCCTCCTTGTAGGTTCACTGCCCTTATTTTTACTAATGAGCAATTCTCTAGGAGAAATAGTCTCAAAAGTATATATCATCTTTGCCCTTTTTGAAGTATCACCAATTGGTTTTCTTAAATACTCAGGTTGGCTATTATCAATAATAGTAGGAAGAATTCCACCACTATCAAATTGGTAATAGTTTCTGGCACACTTCCTAAGTTCTTCTTTATTAATAGTTCCTCTCTCATTAAAACATCCCTTAACTAAATTAGTCATTTTGACAGCATCAATATCATAAATAAAAGATAGATTTATAATAAGCTCTTTAATTTCTTTTGTAAAAACTTTACTTGTATCAATATTTTTAGGCATCGATCCTATCAAGAAATTGAAGTCAAAATTACTATTAATATTCAGCCTAAGTTTATTATATTTTCTAATATCCTCCAGCGAAAAATCATAAGAAGTAAGGCTGGCGGACTCGAATACATCATTGAAGCATTTAGTTATATCACTATAGTTATTAGTATTAAACCTTGGCATTTTAAAAGATTTTACAAGATTATCGTACTCCTTTTTACCGACATTACTGTATAATACAATGTTGAGAATAGGATGCGAAAAAAATTCACTTGGAGAAACAGGAGAATATAATTCGTAAATATAATTATTTACATTGCCACTTTTAACCAAAGTCTTAATAAGACCGATGGCCTCTAGTTTTTCTCTAGTAGTTTGTATTTCACCAATTGTCATTCTCATACTAGAAGTAAGCTTATGATGAGAAAATTCTTTACTCACAATTTCTGAATTATCCAAATCAGACCAAAATGTAAAGTATAACATAACAGCATCTGCCCCAATTACTGGAAGATACAAAGATGTAAGTATTTTTCTGTCTTCATTATGTAAAACAGTTTTATTAATCACAATATAAGTATCAGCAGGTACTAAATTATACTTTGTCATTCCATCACTTTCCTCATGTATATTGTATAATAAAAAAAAATAAAAGTAAAGAAAAATAACAAGTACTGTGCGCTTTTCCAAACTTTATTTAGTATGACTTACCACGTCATTTTTAGATAAACTACCATTACTAATTTTTGTCAATAAATTGCTCTTTCTCACATAAGATTCTAATATTTAGATTTGCACTTAAATCTCTTTCTTAATTTTTATTATGAGTATACTAAGTAAAAAAAGTACACATCCCAAAATAAAGATTAGAAGGTTATATCCAATTAATAACTGTGTCATTATATTGGCGGAAATATGAACTAAAATAGGAATCAGCAAATTATTCTTTCTAACATATAAGTAAGCGTTAATAATACCTAGTATAGTAGCATAAATAGCAGTTATTAGATTATTATGGAATAGTCCAAATATAATTCCAGAAAGTACTATAGAAATTATAGGAGAATTAAACTTATTAAGATTATTAAGAAGAAAATATCTAAATAGAATCTCTTCAAATATCGGTCCAATAATCCCTGAGCTTATAATAACCAGCATTATATTTATATTTTCTACAGGTTCAAATACAATCCCTAATCTAAATAGTAACATATTGTATATAACCGCTAAAGAGATGCCCAGTAATAAATAAGGAAAGTAATAATCATTTTTATACCTAAATCTCTTTTTCCTAAATATAAGCAAAATAAAAATAAGCTCAAAAAAACTAAGTAAAATAGTTCCCCAGACTAATGATTTATTAATACCTAGTACCAATACAGAAGCAATAAGTATTACGTATTGACAAATCATTAAAATAAAAACTTCCTTTAAAGATAAGAACAAATTTTTAATATACATCATAATAACACCTACATAATAAATAAGACAACCTAGAATGTTGCCTTATGATCTGCAAAATTAAGCTTTTACATTGGTAACTGCTAGCACATTAATAGCCTGTAAACCTTTAGCAGTTTCGATTAGATCGAATTCAACCAATTGACCTTCAGTTAAAGTCTTATAGCCATCTTGCTTGATTGCGGAATAATGAACAAAGATATCTTCGCCTTCTGGATAATCGATGAAACCGTATCCTTTTTCATTATTGAACCATTTCACTTTTCCTTGCATAATACCACCTTACCTTTCTGTTCTCCCCTTCAAGAATATTATAATATGCTTGAATAGTGATTTGCAATCAATTGTGTAAGACAAAATTCGATAAAAGATTCTTGTTTTAATTTGTTGCAACCAAAAATATTGTAGCATTAATAGGTAAATATATTAATTTATAGCACAATTATTATTTTAAAATAGTGTTTAAAGTAGTGGCGTTAACCAAACGTAAACTAAAAATCAAGTAGAAAAACTTTTAGTTTTCTACTTGATTTCGATATTAATAATTTCCAAAATTCTATTAAGATCATTAATATTTTCAAAATAAATACTAATTTTTTTATTGTCAATTCTAACCTTTGTTCCCAAAGTTTCTTGCATTTCATTTTCGATAGAAGAGTAATCGGAAGAAGTTTCTCTCCTAGTAATAGGAGCTCTCTTTTTAATTTCTTCTTTTTTGCTAATTTCTTCTAGGTTGTGAACACTCATGTTTTCTTTGACCACCTTATCTGCTAAATCGAGAACTTCTTCATCATTTTCCATTTTAGAAAGAACTCTAGCGTGCCCCATAGAAATATCTCCATTTAAAATCATCCTTTGTACTTCATCTGGTAAATTAAGTAGCCCCAAAGTATTAGTAATATGACTTCTACTCTTACCTATTTTTTTAGCAAGATCTTCTTGTCTAATATCTAAATTATCGATAATACCCTTATATGCCCAAGCAAGCTCAATAGCGGTAAGATTTTCCCTTTGAATATTTTCTAGAAGTGAAATTTCGCGCATCTCTTCATCAGTAAAATCTTTAATAATAGCAGGAATTGTATTTGCCCCGGCAAGACGACTTGCGCGAAGCCTTCTTTCTCCTGCAATAAGGTCGTATCCTTTGATAGATTTTTTTACGATAATTGGCTGAAAAACCCCATAGTTTTTTATAGACTCCGCAAGTTCTTCGAGCGCTTCCTGATTAAAAGTTTTCCTTGGTTGATAAGGATTTGGCCTAATTTCAGATACAGGAATCTCTTTAATATCTGATTGGGTAGCACTTTCCATAATATTACTTTCAAATGTGTCAAAATCTAAAACTTCACTAGAAAACAGTTCTTCTAGTCCTTTACCTAGTGCTTTCTTTTTCTGTTCCATTTCTTTCTACAACCTCCTTAGCTAAATTTAGATAAGCAATTGTTCCCTTATTTCTTGGCTCGTACTCTAATATAGGTTTGCCATGGCTGGGTGCTTCGGCGAGCCTAACCAATCTTGGAATAATTGTATCATATACTCTCTCTTTAAAGAACCCTTTAATACTTTCTATTACTTCAATACCTAAGTTAGTGTTGGAAAACATTGTTAGTAAAACACCTTCAATATCTAAATTTGGGTTGACTTTTCTTTGCGCCAACATTATTGTATTTATAAGTTGCATAATACCTTCTAGTGCAAAATATTCACATTGGACTGGAATTAAAACAGAATCAGCCGCCGCTAGAGCATTAGTAGTAAGAATTCCAAGAGAAGGAGGACAGTCAATTAAAATGAAATCGTAACTATCTTTTATTTTGTTTAGTTCTTCTTTTAACCTTGTCACTCTATTAAAAGGAATCCCTGCTTCCTTGGATTTTCTCTCTATCTCGATAAGTTCCATGTCCACGCCTGCTAAATTTAAATAAGCGGGAAGAAGATATAAATTTTTACTTTTTGTTTTAATAATAGTTTTTTCTATTGTTTCTTTTTTTGTAAGCACTTCGTAAATACTACTTGCAATATCGCCTTTATCTATTCCAACTCCAGTGGTAGCATTTCCTTGAGGATCAAGATCCACTAATAATACCTTTTTATCTAAAATACCTAATGAAGCCGCTAGATTTATACTGGTGGTAGTCTTTCCAACACCACCCTTCTGATTGACAATTGCAATAATTTTTCCCATATAATGTCACCTATTTTCCTCAAATATAATTGTATCAAAAAAAGGAAAAAAAAGAAAGATTTTTCATATCATTTATTAACTATTTCACATTGAACTGATACTACTCAGTATTTTTGATGAAGGTTTGCCCTCAAAAATAAATTTTTATTATAAACAAATTGACTAGCCGGTGAAAAATAAATAAAAAAAGTTGCCAAATTAATTGACATAATTGAAATAAGAATATATAATAAAGTAGCATTTGACTTGGAGGTGTATTATATAATGAAAAGAACTTATCAGCCTAATAATAGAAAAAAAGCTAAAAAACATGGATTCTTTGCAAGAATAAAAGGTAATGTTTTAAACAAAAGAAGAGCTAAACACAGAAAAAAATTATCTGCATAATTTAGTTTTTTTTTTATTATTCAAATACCATTACATAATCATTCGATTGCATATAAATAATAAAGAAAGGAAATCTTGTAGATGAAAAAAAGGGAAATAATTAAGTCTTCTAGAGAGTATACTGAGATAATAAATCTAAATAAAGTGATAAGAAATAAATATTTCAGTATATACTATAGAAGAAACAATGAAGACAGCAGATATGGAATTTCAATTCCCAAAAAAATAGGGAAAGCTGTAATTAGAAACAAGACGAAAAGAAGAATTAAAAATATACTGGACAACCATAAAAATACTATACAAAAAGGTTATGATTATGTTATAATTGTTAGGAAAGGGATATTAGAATTAACTTATCTTGACATTGAAAGAGAATTGTTAAAACTAATTAGAAATATAGGTGATTAATTTGAAAAAAAATAAGACTGCCAAAAAAATTGTAATGTTATTAGTTAGTTTAGTAATGCTTACCGGTTGTACAAAAAACCTTACGGATGAAAATAAAGAGGTAGTTAAGGATGAAGAGACAGGAAAAGCGCTTACCGAAAACATATTATGTAGACCGACAAAAGAAAACGTAATCGAATTATACAAAGAAAACAATGTTGATGTAGATTCACTCGCAGAATGTAAAAATTTTAAACCACTTGATGAATATGAAGGATTGTGGACAACTATTTTTGTTAAACCACTAGCATGGGTCATTATAAAGATTGGTGTACTTTTAGAAGAGATTGGTCTTAGAACAGGAGAAGCAAACGGACTCGCTATTATCTTATCTTGCTTGATCATAAGATTAATTCTTTATCCATTTACTAGAAAAACTGCAATGCAATCAGAAAAGCTAAAGCAAGTTCAACCGCAGTTAGAAAAACTAGAAAAAAAATATAAAGACAAAAACAGTGAGGAAGATCAAAAGAGAAAAGCCGAAGAAATGATGATGATATATCAAAAAAATAAGATAAATCCATTATCAAGTTGTTTACTATCATTTATTCAGATTCCACTTTTATTCGCATATTTAGAGGCAATAAATAGAACCCCAGTAATTTTTGAAAGTAAATTTTTAAAGCTAGATATGGGTACGACAATTTTTCATGGTATAACTTCTAACTTGTGGTATTGGTATTTACTATTATTTATTCTGATTTTAGCCACATCTTATTTATCATTTAGAAAAACATTAAAAGACCAGACAGCTATGCAGGCGGGAATGAAAGGAACAATTTATTTTATGATGGCTATGATTGTCATTGCATCATTTAGCTTACCAGTTGCTTTAGGATTATATTGGATTACATCTTCAGTGTTTACAGTCGTACAAAACATAATCGTCGAAAGAAAGAAGGCAAAAAGATAATGAATAAATATTATTTTGAAGGTAAAACTAAAGAAGAAGCTATCGAAACGACCTTACAAGAATTAAAGATTTCAAAAGAAGACTTGATTGTTAACTCTATCGAAGAAAAGTCGGGAATACTAAAGAAGGTTGTCAAAATAGAAGTGGCAAACATGAATGAAATTGTATCTTTCATAAAAGATACAATAAGCGAAATAGCAAAAAACATGGGCATTGGCATTAATTTAGAGGTAAGAAGGAGAGACAGTGGCATATCCGTTACAATTTTTTCTAATAATAATGCAATTCTGATTGGAAAAAACGGTAAGAACGTCGCTGCTTTACAATTGCTGATTAGACAGATGGTCAATAGCAGATTAAATACACCATTGTCGATAATAGTTGACGTAGGAAACTATAAAGAAAAGAGAATCAAAAGCATAGAAATGCTTGCTAAAAGATTAGCTAGAGAGGCACACAAAACACAGACAGAAATAACTATGGATAGCATGAACTCTTACGAGAGAAGAATTGTTCACGAAGCCCTAGCGGATGATAAATATGTCTATACAACTTCGATTGGTGAAGAGCCAAACCGCAAAGTAGTAATAAAGTTAAAAGAAGAAAAATAGCCAGTTTTATGTAAACAAAAATTAAGAAAAAAAGAGAAAGTAATACAATTATAAGTAGATATTAGATATTGTGCTTATATCGTATTACTTTTTAATTTTTATTTTTGTTTACATAAAAATTTGTTTTGTTTTTTACTCTAGATTGTGATAAAATAAGTGACAGGAACGAACAGAAAGAAGGAGTAATCTATGGATGATACTATTGTAGCAATATCGACTACTACCGGTGTGGGAGCAATTTCTATAATAAGATTGAGTGGAGAAGAAGCTTTGAAAATAGCTAGTAAAGTATTTACCAAAAACTTGACTAAAGAAAAGTCTCACACAATTCACTATGGACATGTAATAGATAATGGTGAAAAAATAGATGAGGTACTAATAACAGTTATGAAATCTCCAAAGACCTTTACAAGGGAAGACGTAGTCGAAATAAATTGTCATGGAGGAATAGCGACGACAAATAAAGTACTAGAAGTAATACTTAAAAACGGAGCCAGATTAGCAGAACCGGGTGAATTCACAAAGCGGGCCTTTTTAAATGGACGTATAGATTTACTTGAAGCCGAAGCAACAATGGATCTAATCTCATCGAAAAGCGAAACTGCAAGAAAAATATCGATAAATACATTGACAGGAGAAACATCAAATTTAATCAAAGACCTTCGAAATGAATTAATTCAAATAATAAGTAACATAGAGGTAAATATTGATTATCCTGAATACGAAGACATTGAACAGTTAACTAGTACAAAAATTCTTCCAAGTATTAATAAATTTAAGAAAAAATTACAGGAGATAATTAAAAAGTCAGAAGACAGTAAAGTAATAAAAGAGGGAATAACTGTCGGTATAGTAGGAAGACCAAATGTCGGGAAAAGTAGTTTATTAAATGCTTTAATTGAAGAAAAAAAAGCAATTGTTACAGATATTCCCGGGACAACTAGAGATATTGTCGAAGGAACTATTATTATAGATGGAATAATATTAAACATAATTGATACAGCAGGTATTAGAGAAAGTAAAGATTTAGTTGAACAAATAGGGGTAGAAAAAAGTTTAGAAATAATAGATTCTGCAGATTTAGTCATATTTATTTTGAATAATAACGAAGAGATAACTGAAGAAGAAAAAAGACTTCTAAAAAAAGTTAAAGATAAGAAACATATAATAGTAATAAACAAAATAGATTTAGAAAAAAAACTAGATAGAAAAAAAATAGAAGACAAATATATTGAAATTTCTGTCAAAGAAAACATAGGAATAACAGAAATTAAGAAAGAAATTAAAAAATTATTTAACATGGGTAAGTTGAAAACAAATGACCTAACATATCTATCCAGTGCAAGGAGTATAGCACTTCTACATAAAGCATTATCAAGTATTGATGAGGCTTTACAAGAAATAGAAAAAAATAGTCCCATTGATATTATAGAATTCAGTCTCAAGGTAGCATGGGATTATCTAGGAGAAGTAATAGGGGAAACATATACAGATGAATTGTTAGATGAATTATTTTCGAGATTCTGTTTAGGAAAGTAGGTGAAAAAGTGAAATATGAAATAATAGTAGTAGGAGGAGGCCATGCAGGATGTGAAGCCGCAATTGCTTCAGCGAGAAAGGGACATAAAACACTATTAATAACCGGAAATATAAACAATATTGCCACTATGCCATGTAATCCATCTATAGGTGGATCCGCAAAAGGAATAATTGTTAGAGAAATAGATGCTTTAGGAGGCGTAATGGGCGAAGTAGCAGATAAAACATTAATTCAAATGAAAATGCTAAACTATGCAAAAGGACCTGCAGTTAAGTCTCTTCGAGCTCAAGTAGATAAAGTTAGATACCCAAGGGAAATGTTAAACACACTTAGGCAAGAAAAAAAATTGTCAATTAAAGAGGGAATGGTTGAAGATTTAATTGTCAAAGACGGTACTGTTTATGGAGTAATATTAAATACTGGAGAGAATATAACCAGTAACATAGTTATCCTTACTACGGGAACTTATTTAAAATCAGATATTTTAATAGGTAACACACGTACGAGAAGTGGACCACATGATGAATCACCTTCCCTTTATCTATCAAATAATTTAAAAAAATATGGATTTAATATTCTAAGATTAAAAACGGGAACTCCACCTCGCATAAAGAGAGAAACCATAGATTTTTCAAAGGCTAAAAAAGAAGAAGGCGATAAAAAATATTACACCTTTTCTCATTCAAATCAGCACTACTACGATATTGAAAAGCAAGATCCATGTTATTTAATATATACTACTGAAGAGACAAAGAAAATAATATTAGATAATTTAAATAAATCAAGTATGTATGGAGGACTTGACGATATAACTGGAGTAGGTCCAAGATACTGCCCTTCCATCGAAGATAAAATAGTAAGATTTAGTGATAAAGAAAAACACCAGTTATTTCTAGAACCCGAAAGTCACTTCTATGATGACATATACATACAAGGCTTTTCGACTAGTATGCCAAGAAATATTCAAGAGCAAATGGTTCACAGTCTTCCGGGGCTAGAAAAAGCAAAAATCTTAAAATACGCTTATGCCATCGAATATGACGCAATTTATCCGACTCAAATAAAACCTAGTCTTGAAACCAAAATACTAAATAATCTTTTTACAGCAGGTCAGATAAATGGCACCAGCGGTTACGAAGAAGCAGCATGCCAAGGTTTAATAGCGGGAATCAATGCATCATTAAAACTCGAAGATAAAGAACCATTAATATTGAAAAGAAATGAAGCCTATATTGGTGTGTTAATAGATGATCTAGTGACGAAGGGAACAAAAGAGCCATATCGTATGCTAACTTCGCGAGCAGAGTATCGACTCCTTTTAAGGCATGATAATAGTGACTTAAGACTGAGTGAGAAAGGATATTCAGTTGGTTTACTATCACTAGAAAAATATCAGAAATTCATTCAAAAGAAAGAAAACATAATAAAGTTAATAGAAAAACTAAAAGAAATAAAAATAACTGTCGATACAGAAAAAAGAAGAACGACCATGACTGTTTTTGATTACTTAAAAAATCCAAATGCCAATCTTAAAGAAGTAAATTCCCTTTTCAATTTAAATCTAAACTATGAAGACGAAATAATAGAAGAAGTAGAAATACAAATCAAATATGAAGGGTACATAAGAAAAGTAGAGCGTGAAGCAGAAAAAAAATTAAAGAATGAAGCAAAACAAATTCCAGAAAATATTGATTACGATAAAATACCTAATTTAGCAAGTGAAGCAAGACAAAAACTAAAAGAGATAAGACCACTAAGTATAGCACAAGCCTCTCGAATAAGTGGAGTAAACCCATCAGATGTATCCATACTATTAGTTTATTTAAGGAAGTATTACAATGAATAAAGAAGAATTTGTAGAAGAATTAGAAAAAATCAATATACAGCTAACAGAAGATACACTTGGCAAACTAGAACAATACTATAATATTTTGAAAGAGGAGAATCAAAAATATAATTTAACTAGAATAATCAATAAAGAAGAAGTATATTTAAAACACTTCTATGACAGTTTGACAATATCAAAAATTATCAATATAGAAAACCAAAGCATATGTGATTTAGGGACAGGAGCAGGCTTCCCAGGATTAGTAATTGCCATATGTTTTCCAAACTCATTTATAACTCTAATTGAGGCAAATAAGAAAAAATGTAATTTCCTTAATATTGTTAAAGAAACATTATTTTTAAAAAACGTCAAAATAATAAATACTAGAGTAGAAGATTACGCTAAAAAAAATAGAGAAATATTTGATATAGTAACAGCAAGAGCAGTGGCACCACTTAAGCATCTATTAGAGTATGGCGTGCCACTAGTAAGGGTAAGTGGCCACTTCATTGCCATGAAAGCAAATATAGATAAAGAAATAGATAATATTGAAACATACTATAATAAACTAAATATTAAAGAAGTAAAAAAAATAGTATTCACTTTACCAAAAGAAGATAGCTTAAGAACATTATTAAAGTACCAAAAAACAGATAAAACAAACATAAAATATCCTAGAAAATATGCTGACATAGTAAAAAAAGATATTTAAAATAAAAAAGAAAAGAACATGAACAATTTTATGGTATTAAAAAATATAAAAAAATATCTTGTAAAAAAACAAAAAATATAGTATGATTATAGCATAGAAGATTAAAAGAATAAAGAGGTGTTAATTATGCAAATGAATAATGAAGTAGTAATGGTGCGATTGTCGGATATAATTCCTAACAGGTTTCAGCCAAGATTAACTTTCGATGAAGAAGCATTAAATGAGCTAGCTAACTCAATCAAAGAACACGGTATCATTCAGCCGCTAATTTTAAGAGATTTAGGAAGCAAATACGAAATAATTGCTGGTGAAAGAAGGTACAAAGCATCAGCCCTAGCTGGGTTAACTGAAGTCCCTGCAATTATAGGGTCGATGGATGATCAAACCAGCGCAGAACTAGCACTAATCGAAAATATTCAAAGAAAAGACTTGTCAGCCATCGAAGAGGCAAAGTCGTATAAAAAAATTTTAGACATGGGAAATCTTACTCAAGAAACTTTGGCCAAGAGAATGGGCAAAAGTCAGTCGACAATAGCAAATAAAATGAGGTTACTTTCCTTGACAAATGAAGTTCAAGTAGCACTTATGAACAATTTAATATCTGAAAGGCACGCAAGATGCTTGCTACAGGTAAAAGATGAAGAAAAGCAAAAAGAAATTTTAAATAAAATAATTACGGAGAGAATGAACGTGAGAGACACTGATGAATATATAAAAAGCACTCTGGGATTACCTAAAGTTGAAAATCCAGATAGTGAAACGAGACAAATTAATGTCTCACCAACAAACTTATCTGCTGGTGAAGCGCCTTCAGCTACAAATTTAGGAAATGTAACTGTTAGTATTCCAGAAATAAATCCTCATCCTACTAGTAGTCAAGAAGTAAAAGAAACTTCTCCAAGAGATACTTTTGAGAATCCAAATGTCTATACACAATCTGAAAACATCGACTTTATAAACATCAGTAACTTAAATTCTGAAGAGCCACTATTAAATACGTCATCAAATACATTACCAAACGAAATTGCATTAAATACACCTAATAGCAATACTAATGCCGAATCCAATAATTTAGAAGGTAGCGGAGAGCAAATTCAGCTAGAATCTGTTCAAGCTGGGGAAAGACAAGAGGATTACTTAACTAAAATAAAATTAGCAACGGCAATCAGGTTGGCAAAAGATACAGTTGATGATATTAAAACAGCAGGATATAATATTACTATGGAAGAAATAGATAATCAAAATGAGTATCAAATAATACTTAAAATTCAAAAGTAAGAATAAAAATAATAAATATCACCCATAATGGAATAGAAAGGGTGATATTTTTATGAAAAAAATAATTCTAATATTATTAACACTAGTTACAATGTCACTGATTTATAAAGAAACAAAGCTAGAGGCAATAATAATACCGAGTAGTGCTATTAGACTACGCGTCATACCAAATAGCAATTCCAGTTTTGATCAAAAAATGAAAAATAAAGTAAAAAAATATTTGGAAGAAAATACTTATCAGTTACTACAAGACGTTACAGATATCGAATTAGCAAGAGAACTTATAAAAAATAATATCCCTACGCTTAAAGAAAATATCAATAATATTTTTGATAATAATAATTATGATGTTCCCTATCAAATAGACTATGGGTATAATTATTTTCCAGATAAAGAATATCGTGACGTTAAATATGAAGAAGGATACTATGAGTCAATAGTTATAAGTATTGGAAAAGCAGAGGGAGACAATTGGTGGTGTGTCTTGTTTCCTAATCTATGTCTGGTAGATTTAAAAGAAAAGAATGACATTGAATATAAATCATGGGTTTCTGAAATAATAAATAAAATATTTTAATAGCGAAGGCATACAATTAGATAGGTGATAAACGTTGAAAATAATTACTATTTTCCTAATTGCATTAAGCCTATCAATGGATGCTTTTTCACTAGCCTTAATTTATGGCACGCAAGGACTAAAAAATAAAGATAAAATTATTCTCGCTATAATAGTAGGAGCTTACCATTTTTTCATGCCTTTGATAGGGTTGAGTATAGGATCATTTATTACAAGTAAATTAATAATAAATACAAATATTCTAGTAGGTATAATACTATCTCTAATAGCAATTGAAATGATCATATCAAGTTTTAAGGAAAAAGAAGAAAAGTTTCTTTTATCTATAGTGGGATATTTAGTATTTGGATTATCTGTCAGTATTGATAGTCTAACCGCGGGAATTGGTCTTCCGGCAATTACAACTTCCTTTTATTCTTCTTCACTTATCTTCGCTATAACCAGTTTTATCTTTACCTATCTAGGACTAAATTTAGGTAATATTCTAAATAAAAAATACGGAAAAATATCGACAATAATTGGAGGAAGCATACTCTTTTCATTAGGAATAATATACATATTCAAGTAAAATCATTGTAAATATTCTGTCAAAAATGCAATTTATCAATAATAAGTAATTGACTTTTCTAACAAAAAAATTAAAATAAAATTAAACAATCCAAAGAAGGGAGTAGCTATGGCCAAGATAAAAATTGAAGGTGGAAACAAATTGAGTGGTGAGATAGAAATAAGTGGATCAAAAAATAGTGCGGTAGCTCTAATTCCCGCTGCTCTTTTGTGTGATGAGACAGTTGAGATAAGCAATGTCCCTAACATTTCAGATATCGATTCTTTAGAAGAAATATTACTGTATCTAAATGCAAATGTCGAAAGAAAAGGCGACACAATAATAATTGATTCATCTAAAATAACTAACAAAGAGATCCCTGAAGAATTATCACAAAAATTACGAGCATCATATTACTTTATGTCATCACTATTAGGAAGATATAAACATGTTGAAATGTATTTTCCCGGTGGTTGTGCAATAGGTGAAAGACCCATAGACCAAACATTAAAAGGCTATCGCGCCCTAGGAGCTACGGTTATCGAAGAAAACAACAAATATATAATAGATGCGGAAACACTAGAAGGCGCCAAGCTATATTTAGATGTACCAAGTGTCGGCGCAACGATAAATACAATTCTAGTTGCGGTCAAGGCCAAAGGGAAAACAATCATAGAAAACGCCGCAAAAGAGCCGGAAATAGTAAATGTTGCCACCTTTTTAAACAATATGGGTGCTAAAATAAAAGGAGCAGGAACCAATGTTATTACAATAACAGGAGTAGATTACCTTCACAAGTCATTTCACGAAGTAATACCTGATAGAATTGAAGCAGGAACATACCTCATAATAGGTTCTTTATTAGGGGAAAACTTAAAAATTAAAAATATCATACCATCACACATAGAATCATTGACATCAAAATTAATTGAAGCGGGAGTTAAAATGACGATAGAGGAAGATAATATAACAGTAAGTAAAGGCGAAAACTATAGTTCCATAGACATTAAGACCCTTCCGTATCCCGGATTTCCAACAGATTTACAGCAGCCTATTATTCCCTTCTTAACACAATGTAAAGGAGTAAGTACTGTAGAAGAAACAATATATGAAAATAGATTTCAAAACATTTATGATACCAACCGCATGGGCGCCAACATTATCATAAAAAATAATCATCTTGCCAAAGTAAGAGGATTAACTCCATTATATGGAAAAGAAGTGACCGCTACCGATTTAAGAGGTGGCGCATCTATGCTCATTTGTGGACTAATCGCTGAAGGAACAACGACAATTGACAATATTAGGTATATTTTAAGAGGATATGATAACATATGTGAAAAGTTAAGCAGGGTAGGTGCTAAAATAGAACTAATATAAATATACTTTACTGGGAGGAGTATGAAAAAAGTATTGTTAATATTAGTTCTTTTTTTGTCATGTTACCTAATCTACAATAAAACAGTCGATAACAAACTATACTACTTAACTATAGGGGATGCATTATCCAAAGGAACAAATGCATATGGAGTATCATCATACGGCTATAATGACTATGTCAAAGATTTTTTATATAGTCAAAAAAAACTAAAAGAATATAATAAAACATTTACAAATAATGACTATCGAATTACCGATATTCTAAAAATTTTAGAATATAATGAAAAAAAAGAAGACTATTCGTTAAATCGCCTAATAAAACAAGCGGATATCATAACAATATCTTTAGGAATGAATGAGATTTATTATAAATTAGAAAAAAATAATCAAAATATGTATACTTATATTGATACCATTATTAACGATTATTCAAAACTCATGTCATACATAAATAAGTTTCATCATGAATATGTATTTGTATTAGGTTACTACAATACAATAGGGGAATATCAAGATGTGTTTAATTATGCAAATTACAAACTAAAGCAAATATGTGAAGAAAACGGTTTTATCTACATAGACCTAGCAACTATACTAGATAATAACCCACTTTATTTAGCACAAAAGAAGACATTCATCCCCAACGAGAGAGGATATGAAAAAATTTCACAAATAATAGTTGAAAAAATAAAAAATAGTTGATATAATATACCATGTAATTTATTACTATGACTTTTGTCATGGCGAAAGGAGAGTTAAAAATGAAAGCTAACATACATCCAAACTATGTTGAGGCAACAGTTACTTGTGCTTGTGGAAACACATTTAAAACAATGTCTACGAAGGAAGATATTCAGGTTGAAGTATGTTCTAAATGTCATCCATTTTATACAGGAAAACAAAATCAAGGTTCTAGAAAAGGCCAAGTTGAGAAATTTAATAAAAAATTTGGTTTCAATACAGAAGAATAATCTTTTGTATTTTTTTTGCCTATTATATTCATATAAGTAATAAAAAATTCAACTAGATTCTATCTAAACAAAAAATATTTATTAAGAACATTAACAATAAAAAATTATTTTTCATTTTTATATTTTTATGGTATAATTATCCTAGTGATAAACTATGAAAGCAATGAAAATAAAAGAAAGTATTAAAAATAATTTTAATGAAATAAGAAAAAATTATCTGCTAGTAGTTTTTTTTGTTATCTTCAATCTCATCAACTCCACCATTTTACGTTTAGTAACAGTAAAAAATATTTTAAGTATATCACCATTATTAGTAGATTTAAGCTTTCTAATTGCTATATCATTATTTTCATTATTTTTAAAAAGAACAAAAAGAATAAAATACTTTATGGCTGTAACAATTATACTGACAATTATCTGCATAATAAATAGCATATATTACCACTACTACAGTTCATTTGCTTCCGTATCTTTGCTTGCTACAGCAGTCTTTGCAGCGGATGTTGGCGATGCCATCGTAGAAAACGTTATTAAAATTGTAGATTTTATATATATTTTATCACCAATATGCTTATATTTATCATATCGAATTATCAAAAAAAGAGGATATTTAAAAAGAGAAATAAAAGTTGAAAAAAAGAAAATAATAAAAAAAGTATTATTATCATCACTGTGTATTTTTGTTGTTGGTGGCATATTTATGCCAATAAATTCATGGGCGAGATTATTCAAATTGTGGAACAGAGAATCAGTGGTAATGAGTTATGGAATCTACTTTTATCAATTAGATGATTTTATTCAAAGCTTAACACCGCAGATAACTAATTTATTTGGACACGATAATGCATTAAAGTCAGTTACAGACTATTACGAAGAAAATAAAAGGGAAAAAACATCTAATCAATTTACCGGTATTTTTGAAGGTAAAAACGTAATTGTCATACATGCCGAAAGTATGCAAACATTTCCGATGAATCTGAAGTTTAACGATCAAGAAGTCACTCCAAATATGAATAAATTAGCAAGTGAGGGAATATTTTTTAGTAATTTCTATTCGCAAGTGGGAGTAGGAACAAGTAGTGATGCAGAGTTCACTTTCAATACATCGCTTATGCCATCTACTAGTGGGACAGTCTTTGTAAACTATTTCAACAGAACGTATGTTTCAATACCTCAGTTACTTAAGGAAAAAGGATATTATACGTATAGCATGCATGGTAATACTGGTGATTTTTGGAATAGAAATACTATGCATAAAAATCTAGGATACGATAAATTCTACAGTAAAGATTCCTATGTAATAGATGAAACAATTGGTCTTGGACTTTCAGATAAGTCATTCTTTAGTCAGTCCGTAGAAATTATGAAAGAAGTTAAAGAAAATGAAGAAGGACCATTTTATACTCTATTGATTACCTTAACTAATCACACACCATTTAGTGATTTAGAATTAATTGATGAATTTCCTACTACTATTGATGTTCAAATCGGTAATCAAACTATAACTAGAGAATATCTAAACAACACAACAATGGGAAATTACCTGAGATCCGTTCACTACGCTGATGAAGCTATTGGAGAATTTATAGAGAAACTTGATAAAGAAGGATTATTAGAAAATACAGTCTTAATAATATATGGTGATCATGATGCAAGACTAGAGTATAACGACTACAATCTTCTTTATAATTACGATCCCATCAGTGATAGAATTTTGACAGAAGAAGATGAAGGATATGTAACTTATAACAAGTATACTTATGAACTGGATAAGAAAGTTCCATTTATAGTTTGGACAAAAGACCAATCATTTAATTTGACAGTGGATACACCAATGGGAATGATTGATGTACTACCAACAATAGGAAATATGTTAGGTATAGAAAGCCCTTACCAGCTAGGCACAGACATCTTTAGTATAGAAGAAGATAATATGGTAGTTTTCATTGATGGGTCGTTCCTCACGTCCAAAATATATTATAACGGCTCTAAAGGGGAACTATACTTTATAAATAATAATGAACCAATAACCGAAGATTACATAAAACAGCATGTAGATAAATCTTCAAAAATAATCGAAATATCAAATAATATAATTAGTTATGATTTAATAAAAGAAGTAAAACCGTAGCAGTACTATTAAAATTATTATAAGATAATTTAAAGGAAGAAAGAGGAAGAAAAATGATAAAATTTATAGTATGTGAAGACAATGCAGAAGCCTTAGATAGAGCAGCACAAACCGTAACTAAAGCAATGATAGACTATGAAGTAGAATACAAAGTACATAAGTTTACCAAGTATAATAAAGAATTAAAAGAATTAATAAATGACGATAGAGACACTAAAATTTATATTTTAGATATTGAATTACCAATAATTAGTGGATTAGAAATTGCATCTGAAATAAGAGAAGTCGATGATGAAAGTACAATAATATTCGTAACAGCTCATTCAGACTGCAAAAATGATATATTCTATTCAAGATTAAAAGCGATAGACTTTATATCAAAATATCACAGATATCAAGAAAGATTATGTCAAACAATTGAACATGTTATGAAAAGAATGTTCAGAGGAAAGACTTTAGATTTCTCATATAATCACGTATATAGTAAAATATTATTAAAAGAAATTAATTATATTGAAAAAATGTCATCACAAAATAAATGCATAATTCATCTGACAAATGGAGATGAAAAGTTTATAGTCACAACCATTTCAAAGTTAAGAGAAGAACTAAAGCCCCTATTTTTTCAAACGCATAAAGCCTGCATAATAAACCTATCAAATATAAAGTATATAGATTATGCCAACTATATTATATGTTTTAAAAATGGCGAAAAAACAAATCTATTAACGCCGGCAGCTAGAAGGGAATTAAAAGAAAATGTCAGAAATTATTAGTTCGTTTGTAAGCTGTACAATATTTTTAATATCACTATATTG
>CALVHX010000016.1 GCA_944329195.1 uncultured Bacilli bacterium
AAGAATACATGATAAATTGAATAAAATAAAGAGTATTATCTCATATTTTTAATAAAAATTTTTATGCGATTGCCATAAGCATTTTATACTTAAATACCAATTTACCATCATTTGTATTTATTTTTCTTGCTTCTGCTGCTTCATTACTATATTGTTTTCCCAATTTTAAATTATCAAAATCATAATCAGGATACAAATTACTAAATTCGGAAAGAAACAACATCCTATATACTTTTGATAAATTATTTGTTTCTTTAAATTCAGAGTCAATAGCAGTTGCTAATATCATACTACCAAATAAATGATCAGCTATACTATAGTTATTTGGTTTATCAATAATTTTATTTTTTAATTCATTTGATCTAACATAAAATTCTAAAGTTTTTCTTATTTCATCTAATTTTTCCATTATTCCTCCCATGTGGATAATATTATAGCATAAGTTTTAATAAATGTATAGAAAATAATATGTTATAAAAACGTTTTACCATGCGTTTTTCATATTCTGTATGTCATTAATTAATTTGCTGATATGTAATAAAGTATAATGCATGATTTTAGATGATGTTTTTTTTTAGTTGCCCTAAAGGAGTCATTTTTATTTAATTAGATATGGATTATTTTTTAAATGCAAAGCTTTATTATTTGACATATACTAGCTAGAGAGTGTCAATGTGTTTGGAATGTTTTTTTTAAAGAAAAAATGATTAATATAAATTAAACTTAAATAAAAAAAATAAAAAAAATAGAAAAAAAACATTGCATTATTTTGTTTTTTTGTTATAATTGTTTTGAGGATAGGGAAGATGCAAGAAAATGAAGTATTGGAAAATTTGATAGTTGTTAAAAGAAGCGGGCAAAGGGTAAATTTTAATGGTGTTAAAATTGCTATAGCAATAAAACAAGCCTTTGAT
The DNA here is from genome assembly GCA_944329195.1 of uncultured Bacilli bacterium. Taxonomy (GTDB): domain Bacteria; phylum Bacillota_I; class Bacilli_A; order RF39; family UBA660; genus CAG-302. The sequence continues at coordinate 915 of CALVHX010000016.1, forward strand.
AGCTATGATGAGGATAGTAATAATGAAAAGAAAGCTAATAGAGTGTATAACTTGGTATTGGATTATATAGTATCTGTTTATCAGAATAGAAAGACTATTAATGTCGAAGATATTCAGGATGCGATAGAAAATAATCTAAAAAAATGTGGTTATTATGAAGTGTATCAAAGGTTTAACGAATATCGTCTTCAAAGGGCTGCCTCTAGGGAAGTTTTTTCGGTAAAAGAGCAACATAAGTTTGTCAAGGCTGTTGAAAAGATTGGCTTAAATGCTAAAAATTACCAAGGTGATAAGCCAATTGATTTGATGCTTAATTTTGGTAAAACAATATCTCAAGAGTTTGCTAGGGCATATTTGATTGAGTCAAAATATAATAGAGCTCATGAAGAGGGACGTATTTATATCGAGGATATAAAATCTTATGCTTTAAAGACTACAGCTTCTTCTATAATTGATTTAAGTTTTATAGAGGCGCAAGATATTACGGATTTTACTTTGGAAATTATTAATATAATTGAGCATTTTAAAGAAGAGCAGTATATGGAGCAGACAATAATGGATTTGGATGTGCTATACAAGAACATGATAATAAAAGAATTTAAAAATAAATTAGCAGATAATATAAAAATGTTTTTTAAAGTTGTTGGACTTCTAGAATTTGCCGATTTTTCTGCTTTGGACGAAATAATAAGAAAGGAAAAAACAACGGAAGTAAGTCTAGATAGTTATGAGCATCTTTTACTAAATGATTATAGTAAATCTATATTTATGAAAGCGCTTGATTTTACTAATAATTTTATTAAAATTCAATTGGAAAAAAATATTAAAAAGTTATTGGAACATATAAATAATAAAGTATATAAAATTGCCTCTAGTAAGGTAAATATTAGTTTCAGTAGTGATTACAGCAATGAGGCTGTCTTATTTAAAAATATTTATTTTCAAGTACTAAATGCAATAGATAATAAAAATATTACAACTATATGTAAAGTTAATCGTGAGTTTAATTATTTAGTTAATGAGATATATAATCGGAATGATATTATAATAATCTTTTTAAACAATAATAGTTTTGATGATACAATTGATACATTTAGTGATGAACTGATGATATATAAAAATGTTAATGGTGAGTTGCAAACATCACGTGGCAAGATAAAGCTTTCATCTGTGACAATAAATTTGGCTAGACTGGGGCTGAAATATAATTTAGAAAATATTAGTGACTTTTATAATGAGTTAGAAGATGTTTTAGAATTGAGTAAGAATGCCTTGATTCAAAGATATGAACTTCAGGCAAGTTTATATAAAGAAAATTATAGATATATATTGGATAATAATATGTTATATGATGCTAAAAAACTAGAAGATAATAAAAGGGTACGTAAAGTATTTAGGAATGGCATATTAAATATTAAGTTTTCTGGATTATTGGAGGCATGTGAGGCAATGCTTAAAGGTAGTAACAATATTATAAAAGTATTGGATTTGGGTTTGGAAATAGTTGAGTTTATGCAAGAACATGTTCAAAAATTTACTAATGATCTAAAATTAAATTTCTTGTTAAGTGAGGAAAGTAGCAATTTAGTTAATAGGAAGTTGTTAGCCCTAGATAAGACAATGTATGGTAATTTAGATATACTTAAGAAAGAATGTTACAGTGGTATAAGTGATTTTATTAATAAGTTAGATGATAATTTAAAATATAAATATGCGGTGAAGTATCAGAATATTTGTCAATTTAATCTAGTTATAATAACTAGTAGAAATAAAAGTAAGATATTAGAGAAGTTAGAAAAAGCTAATAAAAAGGAAATAAAAATTGTGAGGTTAGGAGTTAAATGATGGTTATAGCGGGAATTCAAAAGGTGACTTTACTTGATTACCCAGGGGAAGTTGCTTGTACTATATTTACTAAAGGGTGTAATTTTCATTGTCCGTTTTGTCAAAATTCGAGTTTAATACCTATTACTGGAGAAGGTGACATTACGGAGGATGAAGTGTTTAATTATCTTGATTTAAGAAAAAATGTATTAGACGGTGTTGTTATAACAGGGGGTGAGCCATTGATCCAAAAAGATATCAAAAATTTTATAATGAAAATAAAAAAACTAGGTTTGTTAGTGAAAGTTGATACCAATGGTTGTAATCCTAAAATGCTCAAAGAGTTAATTGATGCTAAATTAATTGATTATGTGGCTATGGATATTAAAAATATTTATAGTAAGTATGATACAACGGCAGGGAGAAAAGTTAATTTAAAAAATATCGAGGAAAGTGTCGAAATATTAAAAGCTAGTAGTATAGACTATGAATTTAGAACAACGATAGCAAAGGAACTACATAGTTTGGAGGATATTAGAAATATATGTGAATTAGTAGGTAGCGATGCTAAATATTATTTGCAGAACTTTGAAGACAGTACTGATGTTATTAATCATAGTTTACATGGATTTAGCCGTGATGATTTACTAATGATAAAAGATTATTTGAAAGAAAGTTTTCCGAAGATGGAAATTCGAACTTTATCGTAAGAATAAGGAGGATGATAGATATGTATAAAGTTAGAAAAAGAGAAGGAAAGATAGTAGGATTTGATATTAAAAAAATAAGTGAAGCTATAAAAAAAGCATTTGATTCAGTAGATAGAAAGTATGATGATAATGTTATTGATTTTTTGGCTTTGAAGGTTACAGCTGATTTTGAACCTAAACTTAAAGATAATATTGTTTCTGTCGAAGATATTCAAGATAGTGCTGAAGCAGTACTTATTGCTGCTGGATATGCTGATGTTGCTAAATCATATATTCTTTATCGTAAATTGCATGAAAAGATGAGAAATATGAAATCAACAGTACTTGATTATAAAGATGTTGTCAATAGTTATATTAATGTTACTGATTGGAGAGTAAAAGAAAACTCTACTGTTACTTATTCTGTTGGTGGATTAATTTTGAGTAATAGTGGTGCTATTACTGCGAACTATTGGTTAAGTGAGGTTTATGATGAGGAGATTGCTAATGCGCATCGTAGTGGAGCTATTCATTTGCATGATTTGTCAATGCTTACAGGATATTGTGCTGGGTGGAGTTTAAAGCAGCTTATTCAAGAGGGACTTGGTGGTGTTCCCGGAAAAATAACTTCATCTCCTGCGAAACATTTATCTACTTTGTGTAATCAAATGGTTAATTTTTTGGGTATTATGCAAAATGAATGGGCAGGTGCTCAAGCTTTCTCATCATTCGATACTTACTTAGCACCATTTGTTAAAATTGATAATTTGGATTATCACGAAGTTAAGCAGTGTATTCAGTCATTTATTTATGGAGTTAATACTCCAAGTAGGTGGGGAACACAAGCGCCTTTTACTAATATTACACTTGATTGGACTGTACCTAATGATTTAGCGGAATTAAATGCTATTATTGGTGGCAAAGAGGTTGACTTTAAATATAAAGATTGTCAAAAAGAAATGGATATGGTCAATAAGGCGTTTATCGAGATAATGATAGAAGGGGATGCTAATGGCAGAGGTTTTCAATATCCAATTCCTACTTACTCAATAACAAAGGACTTTGATTGGAGTGAAACAGAGAATAACAAATTATTATTTGAAATGACTGCTAAATATGGCACACCATATTTCTCAAATTATATAAATAGTGACATGGAGCCAAGTGATGTTCGTAGCATGTGCTGTAGGTTACGTCTTGATTTAAGAGAGCTTCGAAAAAAGTCTGGAGGATTCTTTGGTAGTGGTGAATCTACTGGTTCGATTGGCGTTGTAACGATTAACTTGCCAAGAATTGCTTATTTGGCTAAAGATGAGCAGGATTTTTATGAGAATTTAGAAAAATTAATGAATGTTGCTGCACGTTCTTTAAAAGTAAAAAGAAATGTAATTACCAAGTTATTAGATGAGGGATTATATCCTTATACTAAAAGGTACTTAGGGACATTTAATAATCATTTTTCGACTATTGGATTAATAGGTATGAATGAGGTTGGATTAAATGCTAAATGGTTGAGAGCTGATTTAACCAATGAAAAAACACAAAAGTTTGCCAAAGAAGTGTTAAATTTTATGCGAGAGAAATTAAGCGATTATCAAGAAGAGTATGGTGATTTATATAATCTTGAAGCGACTCCTGCCGAATCTACTACTTATCGTTTTGCAAAGCATGATAAAAAATTGTATCCTGATATAATTACTGCGAGTGAACCTGATCACACTCCATACTATACTAATAGTTCTCATTTGCCAGTGGATTTTACCGATGATATTTTTAAAGCTCTAGATATTCAAGATGAATTGCAAACGCTTTATACTTCTGGTACTGTATTTCATGCTTTTCTAGGTGAAAGACTTAGAGATTGGAAATCGGCAGCTCAATTAGTTAGAAAAATTGCCGAAAATTATAAGCTACCTTATTATACTTTGTCTCCTACTTATTCTGTATGTCAAACACATGGTTATATTAATGGTGAGGAATTTACCTGTCCTATTTGCGGAAAGGAGACAGAAGTTTATAGCCGTATAACTGGATATTACAGACCTGTCAAAAATTGGAATGATGGTAAAGCAGAAGAATATAAAAATAGAAAAGTTTATGATTTAAATAATTCTCATTTAACTCATGATGTTAATTGCGATAATTGTTGTGATGATAAAAAATGTGGACTAAAGGATGGGATAATGTTATTTACTAGAAAGAGTTGTCCAAATTGTAAAACGGCTAAAAGTTTATTAGATAAACAGAATGTACAATATGAGGTTATCGATGCTGAAAAAAATGCAGATTTAAGTAAAGAATTAGAAATTAAGCAGGCTCCAACGTTAGTAGTTATCGAAAATGGTCGTGTTACAAAATATACTAATGTATCTAATATAAAAAAATATTTAGGGAAATAAGTAATGTATGATATTATAATTATTGGAGCTGGTCCTGCTGGTCTAACAGCGGCAATATATGCTTTGAGAGAAAATAAAAAAGTAAAAATTATAGAAAAAGAAACTATCGGAGGAAAGATTGCTTCCTCCGCTAGGGTTGATAACTATCCTGGTTTTAAAAGTATTAGTGGTTCGGAATTTGCAGATAATTTATATGAGCAAGTAATTAATCTTGGTGGGACCATCGATATAGAAGAAGTAACTAAAATAAATGATGGGGCAATCAAAGAAGTTATTACTGATTATGGAATTTATAAAACTAAATCCATTATTATTGCAACTGGGACTCATTATAATACTTTACATTTAGAGCGGGAAGAAGATTTTATTGGCAATGGTATTTCTTTCTGTACAGTTTGTGATGGAGCTTTCTATAGAAATAAAGATGTTTGTGTTATTGGAGGAGCCAATAGTGCGATGATTAATGCAATCTATCTTAGCTCTATTTGTAATAAAGTTTATTTAATTGTCCGCTCTTCTAAATTAAGAGGTGAAAAATCGTTAATTGACGAAGTGTGTTCAAAAGAAAATGTAGTAATACTTTATAATTCGGAAGTTGTTGAATATCTTGGTGATTCTGAATTAGAAGGGGTTTTAGTTAGAAGAAATGACAGTGATGTAAAAGTTAACGCTTCTGGTGTGTTTATGGCTATTGGGCAAGCCCCTGAAACGAGTTGTTTTGATAATGTAGAGTTAAGTGATAATAAATACATTTGTGCAAATGAAGATTGTGAAACAAGCATGATGGGTGTATTTGTTGCGGGCGATGTGAGGAATAAAAAAATTCATCAACTGACAACCGCTATCAGTGATGGTACTGTTGCTGCTATTAATGCGATCAATTATATTAATAAAGTAAAGATAGGCGAAAAAGGTACATAAGTGCCTTTTTTTGTTAATTTTTCTTTTTGTCATTTAATAGATTAATTCCTATGCTCTTCATGTATTAAATCTTCTCAATTAATTGATGTAATAATAATATATTTTATTTTCTAAATTTGGTTGTAGAAAAATTTATTTTTACAAGATTTTTGTCAAATAAGTATGAAGTTTTGAAAAATGATAGTATGATTTTTGCGTTGATGTTATAATGATAATAGGTAATTTTAAATAAGGATAAGTGTTTTTAGTGAATTAATGGCTAGTTTTATTTTAGCTTTATGAAAATAGGATTATGATTGTTTTGAATAATTAGCTTAAATGGAATTACCTAATTTTATATTTATAGATCGGTTTTTCAAACTATCTGGAATTATTATAATGATAAATTCTTAAACTGTTGAATTAGAAATATTGATATAATAAAGGAAATGATATTATTGAAATTTATACTATTTTTTTGATTAGATTATGTGCTTTCAGTAAGGCTATTTGAGTGATAAAATATGAGATTAATTCTAAAGAAATGGTATGAAAGAAAAACTGTGAGATATGGATGGTGATTTGATGGCCTGTAATCTAGCAACAAAATGGTATGGCATAAATTAATTGGTTTTGTATAAAATAAATTTATAGCAGTATTTGGAAGATAATTAAATTTTATAGGTGATTAAATGGATGAAGCGTATAAGAAAACGATAGATGAACTTTATAAAGTGTTGAACTCAAGTAAAGATGGACTTAATCTTAGAAAAGTAAAAGAATTACATAAACTAAATGGAAAAAATATTTTGATAGAAAAAAATAGGAAAACGAAACTACAGATATTTTTAAATCAATTTAAAAGTGTTATGATTATTCTTTTATTAGTGGTTGGAATATTATCGCTTGTATATGCAATTATTAGTAAAAGTGATTTTTTGGAACCAATTGTTATTCTTGGTACCACATTGGTTAATTGTATCATGGGTTTTTTGCAGGAAGCAAAAGCTGAAGATGCTATTGGTAAACTTAAAAGATATTCATCTGATTATATTACTGTGAAAAGAGATGGTAAGTATAAAAAGGTAGATTCTAAGAATTTAGTGGTTGGAGATTATTTAATTCTAGAAGCTGGTGATAAAATACCTGCCGATGCGAGAGTAATTGAAAGTTATTTTGGTAAAGTTGATGAATCAATATTAACTGGTGAGAGTTTAAGTGTTGATAAAAACGAAGAACTTATTACTGAGGATGTTCCTATATCGGAAAGAAAAAATATGGTGTATTCTGGTACTGTACTGGTATCTGGGAAACTTGAAGCTTTGGTAAGCGCAATAGGAATGAATACAGAACTTGGTAAAATAGCATCAGTAATTGATACAAAAGAGGAACCTATTACACCACTACAAATGAAAGTTAAAAAGATTAGTAAATTTATAACTATCGTTGCAAGTGTTTTAATTTCATTCGTTCTAATATTTGGAATAATTAATGGTGATGATCTATTAACTTTAGTGATGTTATGTATATCGATGATAGTGGCAAGTGTGCCAGAATGTCTACCTATTGCTATTACTGCTACTTTATCAATTGGTGTTAGTCAAATGGCTAAAAAGAAATCTATAGTTAGAAATTTAGCAGCAATAGAAACTCTGGGAGCGACGGAAGTTATTTGCACTGATAAAACAGGGACATTAACTAAAAATAAAATGGAAGTATCTAGGATATTTGGTTCCGATGGTGAAATTAAATTAGATAGTATTAAAAATCATCATGTATTTGTAGAAATTATGAATTTTTGTAATACTGCTATTTTAAATGATGATGGTTTTTATAGCGGTGATGCTGTCGATGTTGCTTTAAAAGATTATTTAAAGAATAGTAATATTGATACCGCTAGTGGTAAGAAGATTATCGAACTTCCCTTTGATTCGGATAGAAAAATGATGAGTTTTGCCTATGAAATTAACGGCGAACGATGTTTATATGTCAAAGGTAGTTTTGAGTCTGTACTTAAAAAATGTGCAAATATTCTTATTGATGGTAAGGTAGTTAAACTATCTAAAGAGAAGATAAGCGAATATCGAGAAGCTGAAAGTTCTATGTCAAAGGAAGCATTAAAAGTGTTGGCGTTTGCTTATAAAAAAATTGATAGGGAAGTTAAAAATGAGAATGATTATTTTGATGAAGAAAATGATTTGATATTGGTAGGATTAATTGGATTGAGAGATCCAGTTAGGAAAAATATTGGTCAAGCCATTACTGCTTGTCTAAATGCTAATATAAGACCTATTATGCTAACTGGAGATAATTTAACTACAGCTTTTGCTATTGCTAGAGAAGTTGGTATATGTTCAGATGAAAGCGAATGTATTAATGCAACTGAACTAGATGGAATTAGTGAAAAAAAATTAATAGAGTATGTTGGCAAATATTCTGTATTTGCAAGGGTTAGTCCTGAGAATAAATTGCAAATAGTTAAAGCTCTTCAAAAGACGGGCAAAGTTGTTGCAATGACAGGTGATGGAGTCAATGATGCTCCTGCGATAAAACTAGCAAATGTCGGTATTGGTATGGGTAAAAGTGGAACTGATGTCACTAAGGATGTATCTGATATCATACTTCTCGATGATAGCTTCGATACGATAGTGACAGCAGTGGCGGAAGGTAGGAGAATATATGACAATGTCATTACTAATATCTTGTATAATTTGTCGAGTAACTTTACGGAAATAGCAATTATTTTATTTGGTATGCTGACAGGTAATGCTATAATTTCCGCTATTCATGTACTTTATATTGATCTAGTTGCGGATACTATACCATCAATAACATTGGCATTTGAAAGTGCATCAAAGGATATAATGAATAGAAAACCTAATGGTCTTAATAAAAGGATTTTTACTAAATTTTTTAGCGCCTTTTTAATTATTTCTGTAATATTAGAAACATTGATAAGTTTGTTTGTTTATTATTATTTTTTAGATTTGGGTTCATCAGTTGCTCAAACGTTAGCATTATTAAGTGTCGTTATAAATGAATTTGTATTTGCATATAATTGTCGTTCATTAAAGGAACAAGTACATAGAAGAGGTATATTTAGTAATAAATATTTAAATGTTGGTATTTTTGTATTAATAATTGTTCAATTGCTTGTGTTTTTTACACCTGTCGGAAAGTTATTTGGTCTTACCATTATAAATATTTCACAGTTTTTATTTGTTGTATTTGTAAATATTGTATCGTTTGTAATAATTGAATTATTGAAGCCGTTTATTGTCAAGAAATTTAGAGATGAATAAAAAAAGCTACTAGTGTTTTGTCAGTAGCTTTTTTAAATTTTTAAATATTTTATACTGCTGTGTACCCTCCATCAATTGGTAAAATAACTCCAGTGACATAGCTTGCTTCATCGCTTGCTAGGAAGATAGCTCCAGCATTTAATTCTCCTTCGTGACCATATCTTCCTAATGGTACTGTTGATTTCATATAATTTGTAAATTCTTCTGTAATTAATGTTTCATGAGTTAATTCTGTGTCAAAGTATCCAGGACATATTGCGTTACAAGTGATATTATACCTTGCAAGTTCTGCTGCAACTGCTCTTGTGAAATTTATTACGCCTCCTTTTGATGAGTGGTAGGCGACTGTATCTAATGCCATATTTCCTACCATTCCGTACATTGAAGCTATATTAATTATTCTTCCATAATTTTTTTCTTTCATAATGTTAGCAAATTCACGAGTCACATAAAATACACTATTTAAGTCTGTATCTATGGTAAAGTTCCATTCTTCGTCTGTCATGTTTAAAACTCCATTATTTTTTGAAGAACCAGCGCAATTTACCAATATATCTACTTTTCCGAATTCATTTTTAGCTGTTTCAGCGGCTTTTTTGACTTCAATAGGTTTGGTAACATCACATTTAATTGGTAAGCAGTGTACCCCCAACTGTTCTATTTCTTTTTTTAAATCCTCTAATTTTTCTACTCTTCTTGCCATGATGATTAGATCAGCTCCTTGCTTTGCAAAAGCTTTAGCCATTTGTTTTCCTAGTCCACTGGAAGCGCCTGTAATTACTGCTACTCTTCCTTTTAAATTAAACATTTATCATACCTTCTTTCTTATTTTAATTATAGCATTTTTCTGAGATAATTGGTAATTAAATTATAAAAATGTAGACAACTTTACATTTTGGGTATTATAAGTTTATAGATAAGGAAAGTTTGTATTACATAATAATACATATTTATCTCATAATTTAACCACAATTTATTAATATAATATTAGTGTAGTTTGAAAGAGAACTACATGAGGTGGTGATTTTATAAGAAAAAATAAGTTATTAAAAGAAGAGGAGGTCTATATATGCGTCTTAAAATAATTGGATCAGACTGTAGTAATGGAATGAAGATTATTAAAAATTTGCGAAAGGTTGAAAAGGAACTTGATATGAAAATTGATGTTGAGCAAGTACCAATTTCAAAGAAAGATAAATATAATATAAAAGTAATTCCTACAATTATAGTTAATGATAAAAAGGTGACTGAAGGCTTTGTACCTAGTGAAAGAGAATTAATTAAAATATTAAAAGAAGAAACTGCTTAAACTGATTAATTTATAAAATAAAGAAGAATGGATTAAAATGTAACCTATAAAGGGGACTCTAAAAAAAGAGAAACCTACTTTATAGGTTTTTATTATGTCTTGATGTATAATATAAAAAAGCTGGTTTTTACTTGCATTTCTTTGTGTGTACTAATAAAAAATTATTAAATAAATAACATAATTTTAGCGTATTATCTAATATTATTAATGTTGGTGATTGCTATGAGAGTTAGACTTGGATATGTATCGATTAGTATGGCCATCTCAGCTACTACTTCTAGTCCATATACATATAGTGAATATTTGAAAAGTGGTGATTTAAAGAAATTAGATGATGTAATTACATCTAATTTATTAAATTTGGAAAAGATAGTTAATTATAATATAAAAAATAATATTCATTTCTATAGAATTTCTTCAAAGATTATTCCTCTTGCTACAAAAGATGATGTTACTTTTGATTATATTTCTAAATATTCTAGATATTATGAAAGAATAGGTAAAAAGATTGAGGATAATAAGATGCGGGTAGATTTTCATCCAGATCAATACACCGTTCTCAATAGTACCAATAGTACAGTCCTTACAAATAGTATGAAAATATTGGAATATCATTATAATTTATTGAATGCTCTCAATATAAAAGATAAATTACTTGTTATTCATGTTGGTAGTGGGGTTTTTGGTAAGGAAAATTCAATTAAAAGGTTTATTAATAATTTTAAAAAATTACCTAGTTATATACAGGAAATTATTTCTATTGAAAATGATGATAAGTTATTTAATGTGGAGGATTGTCTTAAGATATCTAAAATTTTGGATATTCCACTTGTTCTTGATTATCATCATTATAATTGTAATAAAAGTTACCTTGATATTAAAAGTGTTTTTGATAGTTGGAATGGGAGAGTACCTAAAGTTCATTTTTCTTCTCCTAAGAATAGTAAAGATTTTAGAAGTCACAGTGAATATATTAACAGTGATGATTTTATTTGTTTTATTGATGTAATAAAGGGTTTTAACATGGATGTCGATGTCATGATAGAAGCAAAAGCTAAAGATGATGCGCTGTTTAGGTTGGTACGAGAGCTTAAATATAAAACTAATTATAAATTTGTTGATGAAACGACATTTGAAGTTTAGAAAAACCACCTATTTATAAAAATATAGTGGTTTTAAATAATTAATAAATTTTATATACTATCTTTGGCAGTTAATTTGACAGTTGTCTTGTATTCTCTGTCATTTCGATAGTACGTAAATTCGACTTCATCTCCTATATTGTATTCATATAGTAAGTATTTTAAATAAGCGGAATTTGTTACTTTATTATCATCTATAGCTACTATGATATCACCTTTTTGTAATCCTGCTTCGGCAGCTGGACTATCATTTTCGACAGAATAAATATATACGCCGTCTGTTAAATCAGTACTTATTCCAAATAAGCTATTTCTTAAATCTGATATGTTATACATAGCAATTCCTAAATATGGTCTATCTATTGTATTTCCTTCTATGTATGTGTTTGCGTATTCAATGGCTGTTTCTATTGGAATAGCAAATCCCATTCCCTCGATATTAGAAGAAGCTAGTTTCATATTGGTAATTCCTATTACTTCACCATTAGAATTACATAGCGGTCCTCCAGAGTTACCTGAATTAATAGCGGTATCTGTCTGTAATACCTTCATAACATAGTCGGAACTAGTGCTATTTGAAAGTGATACTTCAACAAGTCTATCTTTGCCTGAAAGAATGCCTCTTGTGACGCTCCATGAGTATACTTCATAGTTTAGTGGTGCTCCAATTGCAAAAGTTGTATCTCCGATTCTTGCTTCTTCGCTACTTCCGATAGGTGCTACCGATATTATTTTATCTGCTGATACTGAAAGTACCGCTATATCAGAGTATTCATCTGAACCTATGATATCTACTTTTTCTCTCGTACCATTGGTAAATGTAATGTATACTTCGTTTGCGGACTCTATAACATGATTATTTGTTATTATATAGCCAAATTCACCGTCCTCTTTGAATACAAATCCAGTACCAGTAGATATTAACCTATTATTATTATAGTTTTCTACAACAACGACAGCATCATATACTTTTTCAACTGCATCGGCAATTCCGCTATCGGTAACTGTTACATCTTTCTCTACCTTTGTTACATTGGTTATGAGTGTTGGATTATATAGCGAGATTATCCCAAACATTAATCCTGCTCCTATAAAGAGTGTAATTATAGGTATTAGAATGTTTTTATTTACTTTTGGTAAATTTATTTTTTTTCTTTCTTTCTTTTTTTTATTTAAATTAGTGCCACAATTGGTACAAAAAATTGTATCTTCTTCATTTTCTTTTTTGCACTTTGGACATATTTTTTTATTTTCTTCCATTTTTTCCTCCTTGCACTTTCATTTTATAATTCTTTTCTTAATCTTTTCTTAAAAAAGAAGAAAAAGATGGGAGATTTTAATTTTTGAATGTTACTTTAAAGATTGTCCATCCTTCAATACAGTCTACTTCGATAGTGCCCGAATGTTTTTCGACTATGCTTTTGGCAATAGCTAATCCTAAACCATATCTTTCTTCTTTTCTGCTTCTCGATTTGTCTATTCGGTAGAATCTTTCAAATATTTTCTCTCTTTCAGAAATGGGTATGGGCTTGCCTTGGTTTTTAATTGTTAATTCTATTTTATTTTTTACTCTTTCTAAATCTAGTGTTATTGTTTTTTTGCTAGCAGTATGTTTGATGGCATTGTCAACTAATATTGTAATAAGATTGATAATCTCTTCCTTATTACACTGGTAAAATAAATCTTTTTCAATATTTGTTATTAATTTAATATTTTTTTCGTAAGTTAAACTTTCAAATGGTAGAATGGCGGCCTGTGTTATTTCTGAAATATTTTCTCTGGACATTGAAGAGGTACTTTCAACTTTTGTTAAATCTAAAAGGTTTTTGATTAAGTTGCTCATTCTTATTACTTCGTTTTCTATATAGTTTAACCATTTGTTGTCGCTTATATCATTTTTCAGTAAATCAATATTTGTAGCTATAATAGTTAGAGGTGTTTTTAATTCATGTGAAGCATCCGAAATGAAGTTTCTTTGCTTATTTATTGTCTCTTCAACGGGTTTTATTACTTTGTTGGAAATTTTTTTTGATATAATAAATATTATAAGAACGCTAAAAGCATATATTATTAGTGAATATATAATCATATTTTTTATATAAATATTTGAAGTGGTAGCGTCAATTAGAAAAATATTAGTATTGTTATTATTTTTGATAGCTTTAAATGCAAAATTTTTAATTGTCCCTATATTTTGGTCTTTATTTAATATTTTATTAATAATATCAAGTAGTTCTTTTTGATTATAAGTGTTATCTATGTTTCCAAGAATGGTTGTTTCGCCAAATTTATTTATATTTACTATGTAATATTCATCAAAAATAAATGTTTCATCGTAATTATTTAGATTCTTATTATTAAAATAATTATTTAAATTTTCTAGCTTGGTTCTTATTTCTTCTTTTTCGTTAGATATATTTATGATATTTATGATTATTAGTAGAATTAATATACTGAATGATAGTGTTGTTGTTATAAGTAGTGTAATATTATTTTTAAGCTTATTTATCATGATCCACCTCGAGAATGTATCCAGAGTTTCTAACTGCTTTTATTTTTACATGTGATCCGATAAAGTTTATTTTTTTTCTTAAAAAGGATACGTATACTTCGGCGTTATTGTATTCTAGATTTAATCCTTCGTTTCCCCATAATTTATCTAAGATTTGTTCTTTAGTTATAACTAGTTTTTGATTACTTATTAAATATTCTAGTAAAAGGAATTCTTTTTCGCCCAACTTGATGCTTTTACCTGTGGTATGGCATAGTAAATTTCTATTGTTTTTATTTAGCTCTATGTCTGCATATGCTAAATTGTAAACTATTATTTTGTCTTTTCTTCTGGTTAAGGCTCTTATTCTTGCTAATAATTCATTTGTATTAAATGGTTTTGCAAGGTAATCGTCCGCTCCTGAATCGAGGCCTGTTATGATATCTTCGGTTGTTGATTTGGCAGTTAGAATGATGACGGGTGTTGTGATATTGTTAGTTCTTAATTCTTTTAAAATGTTTAATCCATCTATTTTAGGAAGCATTAGGTCTAAAATTATTAAATCGTATATGTTTGTTAATGCTGCATTAAGACCGTTTTCGCCATCTGTTTCGATATCTGATGTATAGTTATTTCTTTTTAATATTTCTTGGATAGCATCTGCTAGTGGATATTCATCTTCTACTATTAATATTCGCAAATTTATCACTTCCTTTGTTTGAGTGTAGCATGATTTTCTTTAATTTTTCTTAAATATTATACTATATAATAGGTAATTTTTAAAATGAAAAGATATTAATAATTAAAAAATGTCAAAAAACTTTGATATTTGTTTTTTGACAATATAAATGTTTCTATTATAGTAATTTTTCTATTATATTTATGGCAATTCCAGAAAAGGCTCCCAAAAAGTAGATTAGCATAATTATCGTTATATTTTCTTTCATATTTTTGTTTGATTTTATTAGAACTAGAAGTGCAGTTCCACTTCCTGTTAGAAGACCCGCTATTAGGGAAGAAAAACTGATAGCGGAATTCAAGTATAGTTCGGTTAAAATGATACTAGAACTACAGTTTGGTATTAAGCCGATCAAGCATGCTACAAAAGGACTGAAAATGCTATCTTTAAGGAGTATTTTTGAAAGGTAATCTTCTCCAATATATTCAAAAAAGATATTTATTATAAAGGAAACAATTAAAATAAATGAAATTGTACTTAGTGTGTGCTTTATTGCTGAAATGATTATACCGTTTTCGCAGTGACAGTGTTCATCTTCACAAATAGTATATTTTTCTTTGCTTTCTTTTTTTCTCAAAACGAAATCGATAATTAGCCCATAGATCATACCTAGTGCTATTTTAATTGATAAAATTCTAAGTATTATTTTAATGTCGACAGATTCTGATATTAGAATTGGTAGCATTTCATCACTTGTCGATAAATATATTGATATTAATGTTCCAAGTGAAATTATTCTTGTCGTGTAAAGATTGGTGGCCATGACAGAAAATCCACATTGTGGAAATGCTCCAAGTAGTGAGCCAATAATTGGCCCTAATTTTTTAGATTTTGCGATAATTTTCTTACTTTTTTTGGTCAGTTTATGTTCAACAAATTCGATTATTAAAAACGCAATAAATAAAAAAGGTAATAATCTTATTGCATCTAATAGTGTATCTAAAATAATTTCTTTCATTTTCATATTCTAAGTCTTAATAGCAATATGTAGACTTGTCCTTTCTTTTTTATTTTTGCATAATATTAGAAAATATTACAACTAGAATTATAACGTATTATTTTTAAATATGCAAGGGAAATATGTGTTAGTAGGATATTTTATAAAATACTTATTGCCTAGTCTGTAATTTAATATGATGGTGATGAAATAGGTTTTTGATTTGAGATTTTAATTTAATCATATTATGGTAATATAGGTAAGTAAATTATTTAAATAGGTAAAAATAATTTGAATTTTTTTGGTTTTAGTTATAATTTGAAAAGTTAGTTAGCATAATAATTTTGTAAAAAAGCCTTTACTTATTTTTTGAGAACTGCTATAATACTTGTGAGCGAGATGCTCCTTGCCTAGAAAATAGGCCGTTAGTCCAAAAGGAGGTGTAATAATGAAGAAATATGAAATTATGTTTATTGTAAGACCTGATATTGATGAGAATGCTGTTAAAAATACGGTCAAATCTTTGGAAAAAGTTTTGACAGATAGTAAAGCAAAAATTACTTTGTCTAAAGAATTAGGACAAAGAGAATTTGCTTATGAAATTAAAAAGTTTAAATCAGGTTATTACTTCTTGTACAATATTGAAGCAAAAGATGATTCTGCTATCAAAGAATTTGATAGAATAGCAAGAATTGATGAGAACGTTGTTAGGCATCTAGTTATTAACTTAGATAAATAAGAGGAGTATAATTATGAATAAAGCAATTTTAATTGGAAGATTAACGAGGGATCCTGAACTTAGAACTACTCCAACTGGAAGAAATGTGTGTCAATTTTCAGTTGCAGTTAATAGAACTTTTACTAATGCTAATGGTGAAAGGGAAGCTGATTTTATAAATTGTGTAGTTTGGGATAAACAAGCAGAAAACTTGTGTAAATATCAAAAGAAAGGTAATCAAATTGCCGTAGAGGGAAGAATTCAAACGCGAAATTATGATGACAATACTGGAAGAAGAGTTTATGTGACTGAGATACTTACAAATAATATTAGTTTTTTAGATGCTAAAGGTTCAAATAGCAATAGTGATAGCTTTAATAACTTACCAGAACCCCCTATGCAAGAGGAAAATTCTTTTCAAACTGTCTCTGTTGAGAAAGATCCATTTGAAGCGTTTGGTGATTCTATAGAGATTAGCGACAACGATTTACCATTTTAAGAAGGAGGAAAAGCAATGGCAGAATTTCGTAAGAAGAGAAAAAAAGTATGTCATATGTGTTTGGGCAAACCAGTTGATTACAAAGATGTAACTGTAATTAGTAAGTATATTAATGATAATGGTAAAATTTTACCTAGAAGATTTACTGGTACTTGTGCTAAACATCAAAGACATGTTGCTGAAGAAGTTAAAAAAGCAAGGTTCATGGGTTTTGTTCCATTTTGTAAATAAGAATATGGCTGAAAGAGGCTATATTTTTTATTTTTTGGATTTTGTTAATGACAATGATTGAAAAATATTGTATAATATATACTGTAAAAGGTGGGATTGTAATGAAGGTTATATTCTTGAAAGATGTTAAAAAACAAGGGAAAAAAAATGAAATAAAAGAGGTCAGCGATGGTTATGCAACTAATTTTTTGATTAAGAATGGTCTTGCTGTTAAATATACTGAATCGAGTGGTAAAATCCTTAGTAATCAAATTGCTAACGATAAGAAACTGGAAGAAAAAAATATAAAAACTGCAAATGAGTTGAAAGAAAAAATAGAAAAAGAAAAAATTGTATTCGTGGTTAAGTCCAGTAAAGAGGGAAAAGTGTTTGGATCAGTTTCTAGTAAACAGATCAGTGAGGAACTGGCTAAACTTGGCTATGATATTAGTAAGAAAAAGATAATGATAAGCGAGCCTTTAGCGGCTATTGGAACTTTTTATGTGAATATAGAATTATACAAAAAAATTAATGGAAGGTTAAGGGTAGAGCTTGTTAAAGAGTAGGTGAGTGTTGTGAATAGGGAGTTACCTAAAAATATAGAGGCGGAAAAAAGTCTACTTGGATCGATGTTTTGGTCTTCAAAGTCTTTACAGAAAGGTTGTGAGGAAGTAGACGAAGAGATATTTTATTTAGATAGTCACAGAAAAATTTTTGGTGGTATTAAACATCTCTATTCCAATGGTGAACCAGTTGACATTACTTCGCTTACTACTTATTTGATTGGTATTGATAAGATAAAAGAAGTTGGTGGCGTAGAATATTTAAACGAAATTATTAATTCTGTTGCTACTGGTGCTAACATTGAATATTATATTAATTTAGTAGTAGATAAGTTTATGCTCCGAAAGATAATAGAAGTAGCTACCGATATAGTCAGTAAAGCTTCTAGTGGTGATGTTGCAACTTCTGATACGTTAGATTTAGCTGAAAAGGAAATCCTTAATATATCTAAATTTAGAAGGACAAGTGAGTTTAGAAAAATACAGGATGTTTTGAGTAAGACTCAAAATGATTTGGAGATACTTGCTAGAAACGGTGGAAAGATAAAGGGCCTTACTACTGGGTTTGGAGAACTTGATTCTTTAACAGAGGGACTCCATGCAACACAATTGATTATCTTAGCGGCAAGACCTGCTGTTGGTAAGACAGCGTTCGCTTTGAACTTAGGACTTGCTGCCGCTAAAAGTACAAAAAAAAATATTGCTATATTTTCTCTTGAAATGCCGGCTGAACAGCTTATTATGAGAATGATTAGTAGCTTGGGCCAGATTGATAATAAAAAGTTATCAACTGGAAAGCTTGAAAATGATGATTGGAAAAGGTTTAACGAGGCCATTAGTATACTTTCTGATACGAATATTTATTTTCACGATGCTGGAGGTGTTACTCCGTCGGAAATAAAAGCCAAATGTCGAAGACTTGCTACGCAAGGTGAAGGATTGGGACTTGTTATTATTGACTATTTGCAACTTATAGATTCTTCTTCAAGATACTCTGGTTCGAGACAGCAAGAGGTGTCGGAGATATCTAGAGCGCTTAAAACGATGGCTTTAGAGTTAGAAGTTCCTGTTGTGGCTCTATCACAGTTGTCACGTAGTGTAGAAAAAAGAGAAGATAAAAAACCTGTTCTTAGTGATTTGCGTGAATCAGGTTCTATAGAACAGGATGCTGATATTGTTGCGGCACTTCATGCGCCAGAAGTTGATGTTCCAACAGGAGATGAGGTTCCTACACCTATACAGTTGATTATTTTAAAGCATAGAAATGGTCCTACAAAAACTATAGATTTATTGTTCAAAAAAAAGACATCAACATTTTTGTCAATAAGAAGGGAAGATGGTAATATTGCAAGGTAATAAATGGAATTTCTTGATAATAGTAATTGTTATTTTTTTGTCACTGACTATTTTTCTTTTGACCTTTTCTAGTTCAGTAAAAGGTGAGCCGGCAGTGGTATATACTGTCTATTTAGATGGTAAGAGTATCGGAGCGGTAGAATCAAAAGATAGTTTTGAGGAATTTATTAATGACAAAGAAGAAGAAATTAAGGCGAAATATGATGTTGATACTGTCTATACTCCAAAGGGTGTAGAAATTAAGAAAAATTTGACCTATAATAATGATGTTAATTCTAATGAAGATATATATAATAAAATTATTAATAATAAGACTTTTACTGTAAAGGGATATCAAATAACAATTACAAGCCTTGATGATGATCATGAAAAGAAGATAATATATGTTTTATCGAAGGATATCTTTGACACTGCAGTAGAAAATACAATAAAAGCCTTTGTCGATTTGGAACAATATGAAGACTATCTTGCTGGTACTCAAGAAGAAATAACAGATAGTGGTAGCATGATTGAAAATATTGATTTATATGAAGAAGTTACTTATAAAGAGACACTTATTTCGACAGATGAGAAAATATTTACCGATGTTCTTGAATTAAGTAAATATTTGCTTTATGGTACTTTAGATGAGCAAGAGACTTATGTTGTAAAAGCAGATGATACGATTGAATCAATTGCTACGGCACACAGGCTTAATGTTCAAGAGTTTTTGATAGCTAATCCTGAATTTACTAGCGAAAATAATTTACTTTATGAATCACAAGAAGTAGTGGTTGGACTTATTGAGCCTCTTATCTCTGTAGTTGTCGACGTTCATAGTGTTGGAGAAGAAGAAAGAAGTTATGATACGGAAATTCAGTATGATTCATCGCAATATGTAGGATATCAGGAGGTAATAAGAGAGGGAGAAAATGGTTTATATAAAGTAACTAGAAAATCTCAATATGTTAATGGTCAGTTGATTTCTGGTACGGTTGCTAATTCGACAGAAATTAAACCTCCAGTTAATAGAGTAATAGTAAGAGGAGACAAGTATGCTCCTAGCGTAGCTGATTTATCTTATTGGGCATGGCCTACAGATAGACCATATACTATTACTTCTAGTTATTCTTATCGTTGGGGATCATTTCATGACGCTATAGATATATATGTCGGGTATGGTTCTCCTATATATGCTGCTAATAACGGTGTGGTATATAAAATAGGTACTGGTTGCAGTCCAGGATATTTAGCTTGCAATGGTAGACAGGGAAATTATGTGTTGATTAACCATAATGCTGGTGGCTATTATACTATATATATGCATCTTAAAGATGTTCTCGTTACCGAAGGACAAACGGTTGCTAGAGGGCAAAAAATTGCAACAATGGGTAATAGCGGTGAAGTTTATCCAGTCCCAACTTCATCTAATCCTTATGGTGGAACGCATTTGCATTTTGGTGTAAGAATCGGTTCTCCTTATGGTAGTACAATAAATCCTCTAAATTTGTTCTAATGAGGGTTTGTGTACTTTCCTCTGGGAGTAAAGGCAATACTACTTATATTGAAACTGATACTACTAGGATACTTATAGATATTGGAAACAGTGCAAAATATGTGAAGGAGAAATTAGAGGATTTGAATGTTGATCCTAGTAGTTTGGATGCGATACTTATTACACATACACATATTGATCATGTTAAAGGGCTTAAGGTTTTTGTCAAGAAATTTGATATTCCGGTTTATATAACTGATAGAATGTTATCATGTTTAGATTATTTATGTAATTATAGATTCATGGATGAGGAATTTGATATAAAAGATATTCATGTTAATTCTATAAAAACATCACATGATACTCCCGATTCGCGAGGTTTTATTCTTTCTTGCAATGATAAGTCAATTGTATATATTACAGATACTGGGTATATAAATAAAAAATATTTTGATGTGTTAAAAAATAGAAATGTTTATATTATGGAATCTAATCATGATATTGAAATGTTATCTAATGGCAGTTATCCATTTAAACTTAGACAGAGAATATTGTCTGATAAGGGGCATTTATCCAATTATGATTCTTCAAAGTATTTGAGTTCTTTTATAGGAGACAATACTAAGTATATATTGTTAGCACATTTGTCGGAGGAAAATAACACCAAAGAACTCGCTTACGAAACATTAATAAATAAATTAAATAGTGATAATAAACATATAGATAATATAATAATAACACAGCAGGATAAAGAAACGGAGCTTATTGAGGTATGATAAAGATTATTTGCGTAGGTAAGATAAAAGAAAAGTATTTAGAGGATGCAATTAATGATTATTATAAAAGAATTAGTAAGTATCATAAAATAGCAATTATAGAGGTTGACGATTCAAATATTATCGATGAAAAGGATAGGATTTTAAAAAAAATATCTGGTAAAGATTTTGTAATTTCTTTAGATATTGCTGGAAAAGAACTTAATTCTTTAGAATTGGCGGATAAAATTGATAATATTTTCATCAATAACTCAAATATTTCCTTCGTGATTGGTGGATCTAATGGTCTTCATGAAGAGATCAATAAAAGAGCAAATTTTGTGCTATCTTTTTCAAGGCTAACCTTTCCTCATGGTCTATTTAGAGTAATACTATTAGAACAAATATATCGCAGCTTTAAGATTTTAAATAATCAGACTTATCATAAATAATAGTTGCGCTGAATCATGCTTTGTCTTATATTTGTATGATTTTGTTTGCACAGTAATATAGTGTGCAAAAATTAGTTGGAGGGATTTATGTATTGTTCAAATTGTGGTAATAAAGTAGATAAAAATGCTTATATTTGTGTTAATTGCGGAACTATCTTGAAAAGAAACTCTAGTAATAAAGAATGTCAAACTCAAAATAATAATATATTTGGTGTAGTTAGTATTGGAATTTCTATTATGGCTATCTTATTTTGTTTGAATGGCTTTATATTTGGAGATATTACTGATGTTGGTATGTACACTCATGTGTATGAAAGAGTTTTTTTTGCTATAGGGTATAATTTGATACAAATAGTACTTGCAATAATATCTTTGGTTTTAGGCTTGATTAATGCTAGAAATAAATATAATAAAATAGGAATTGGGATAAGTTTTGTTTCTATCTTCTTAATAGTGACGGAATTTATTGTCATATTGATATATTAGTATGTATAACTTTGAATTTAAAAAGAGCCTAGGACAAAATTTTCTCAAAGATAAAAATGTTGTCAACAAAATTGTTGATGCAGTTTTGTTTGAAAAAAATAATTTGGTTATAGAA
>CALVHX010000017.1 GCA_944329195.1 uncultured Bacilli bacterium
CATACTACACCAACTTTATTCTTTTTTTCTATTATAACAAAAAACACATGATTTTAAAATTTCATGCGTTTATCCTGAATCATTTATTATTTTTGTTTGGTTTGTTATTGCTTTTTCAGAAATATTAACGTATAATAAATATATACAAAACATTATATTAATTGAAACGGAAGGAGGATAAGACAGAATGTGGAAATATATCACAATCAAAAACGGCATTGACGCAAAAACAAAAGGAGATACTGAACGTAGAGCAATAACAGGACAAAGAACAATGAGACCAGACCGCAGTTATTTTAGTACCCCAACAATTAGAAAGTCTGCATTTGGGTTTGTAGACACTCAGCCAGGTCTAAGAAGAGAATGGGGGAAAACATATACAAGAAAAAAGTACTAAAGTTTAAGATAAGTAAAATGATATCTAATTTTACTTATCTATTTTTTCAGATAATTAATAAAAGTATTATTTTACTCAATATAATACTTTTTTTATTGTTTTCTTTAAGTCACATAAAAACATCTTTATTAAATACATTTTTTAATAATTATCAATCATTTTTTTTAAAAACCTTTCTATTAAATATTTCTTTACATTTAACATAATTATTAATTTTGAAAATTACAGGTATAAAAACAAATAAATAAGAAATAGATATCAAAAAACCTGCTACTACATCACTAGCATAATGAACACCCAAGTATATTCTACTAATGCCAATTAAAACAATGATAAAACTAAGTAATATTCCAAGAAAATATTTCATTTTTTTATTTTTAACATATCTAAATATCAAAAAAATAATAAATCCATAAAAGGCCATACTTATCATTGAATGACCAGAAGGAAAGCTATATCCTGCTTCTTCAATTAGACGATAATCAGTAGGTCTAGGTCTTTGAACTATGTTTTTAAGTAAGATATTTAATAATGACACCAGCAACAAGTTAAAAGATATACTGACTCCTATTTTTTTATTCTTTAGTATAATTAAGGTAATAATACAAATACCAATAAGTACAACTGGACTACCCAAATTAGTAATAAAAATCATGAAAGGAGTAAGTATATCACTCCTTAAGGTATTTACAAACAAATTATATGCAAATACATCTATCTTCATTATTTCATTTTCAAAAACATCTTCCACTATAGCAAGAAACAAGATCATTGAAATAAACATAAATATATATTTCCAGTTTTTATGTAAAATAATACTCATTCTTTTAATTATCATTTACTTCTCTCCCTTTTTTACAGCTTAAAAATATTATCATTATTGAGATATAATTTGTTTAATTATTTCCCTTTCATCATAATGATACCTTACCCCTCCTCTATCTTGATAAGTTTCATGCCCTTTTCCCAAAAGTAAAACAATATCACCTTGCCTAGCATTTTTAATTGCATATTTTATTGCTTCTGTCCTATCAGCAATTTTTATATATTTTCCATTTGTTCTTTTTAAGCCAATCTCAATATCATTTATAATGTCATTTACATCTTCATTTCTTGAATTATCCTCCGTAACAATTGTCAAATCAGCAAGCTTTCCAGATATTTCTCCCATATCGTATCTTCTTTCGACACTTCTATTTCCACCACAGCCAAACAAAGCAATTATTCTCTTAGGATTATATTTTCTCATTGTCTTCAAAATGCTCTCTAAAGAAACACCATTATGGGCGTAATCAATAATAACATTAAACTTTTTAAACTCTGGTATCAATTCTGTCCTTCCTTTTACTGAAAATATTTTCAATGTTTTTTTAATATTAGAAATATTTATACCCAATAAATAACACACAAATATTGCCGCAGCAGCATTATACGCTGAAAATTCACCAGGTATACTAACCATAAAATCCTCGTTAACAATACCCTTAGTAACTAAACTTATACCCATAAAAGAGTCATCTCTAACTAATCTTACGTTTTCTATAACTAAATCAGATGCTCTCTTATGACCAAATGTGTAAACTTTACAACTTGCACTATTTACCATACTTTCATAGTATTTACTATCAAAATTAAAAATACCATATTTACATTTTTTAAATAATAGTGACTTAGAGAAAAGATAATCTTCCATATTAGGATGTTCATTTTCACCAATATGATCTTTAGTAAGATTAGTAAAAATCCCATAATCAAAATATAAGCCTTCTACTCTTCCAACTTTTAAAGCCTGTGAAGAAATTTCCATAACAACATACTGAATATCATTGTCAACCATTTCTTTAAGATACTTATTAAGATCATAAGATTCAGGAGTAGTATTGACAAGTTCGTGATAGATATCTCCATAAAATACACCCATTGTACCGATAATTCCAACTTTTTTACCAGAACTTTCTAAAATATTTTTAATCATCCATGATGTAGTAGTTTTACCTTTAGTACCAGTAATAGCAATTGTTACTAGTTTTTCTATAGGATTATCAAAAAAATTAATTGCAAGTAAAGATAAAGCTTTTCTAGTATTATCAAGCTTTACTACCGTAACATCACTATTTATCTCCATATTTCTCTCCAAAAATATGACATTTGCTCCCTTTTCAATCGCCATGTCAATATAATCATGCCCATCACTATTAACACCAACCAAAGCAATAAAAGCACTGTTTAAAGTAACTTTCCTAGAATCATAAAATATATCCTCTATATCTACATCTAAACTTCCCTGAATAAGTTCAAAAGAAATATCTTTTAAAACCTCTCTTAGTTTCACTACAAACACCTTCCCTATTAATATTATATAATATAGTCAAAGAATAGCAAAGAAGAAATGATACTTAATACAAAAAAATACAACAGTTAATCAGCTGTATTTTCCAAGTCAATAACAACATTTTCAATTCTAAGCTCATCATCAAAAACATCTTTAAATTTTATTAACTCTTTTTTAATAACATCTGGATATACTGCTTTAGTTGTTCTTATTGCATCATAAATATTTTTAAAATTAATTGTCTTTCTATTTTCGTATATAGCATTAGAAAAACATTGTCTGAGAATAACTAGAGCGATATCAGGATATCTAGAAGAAATTTCATAAACTCTATTAAACTCTGTCGTCATTTCGACGATAAACTTCATAATTTTTTCTTTAATAAAATCTGTATATGGAAGAACGACACCAGTTTGCTTTTCAAGTTTAGGAAGAGTTTGTAAAAGAATTTGAACAGTCATTTCCTCTGTAGGTTCAGAAACATCTATTTTTTCAAATCTTCTAAGAAACGCTTTATCTCTCATTATATACTTTTCATACTCATAAGTAGTAGTAGCACCAATCATTTTAATACTACCCCTACTAAGTCCCTCTTTGAACATATTAGCTAAATCGAGAGCTCCTTGGGCATCATTGCCAATCAGAGTATGAATTTCATCGATAAACAATATAATTTTCTCTCTCTGCTTTAATTCTTCGACCAACTTGAGTACTCTATTTTCTTCACCATTAGTATTAATCAAAGCCGTCGTATTAATTCTATAAACTTCATAGCCAATAAGTGCATTTGGTACATCATTATTCTGAATTCTATAAGCAAGTCCCTCTACAATAGCAGTCTTTCCAATACCGGGTTTTCCTACTAATACAGCAGATTTTTCTGGAGTTAAAAGAACTAGTATTAATTTTTTTATTTCATCATCTCTTGCTACTGCAGGATTAGTAATATAAGTTACATCAGTCAAATTATCCGCAAATCTATCTAAAATGGAATCCATACTATTTACCTCCAATTATAGTAAGAATTAGTAATAGTCCCGTAATCATCACACTGGATAAAAACAGTGTATCAATAATTCCACCACTAGTTCTTTTTTTGTAATCATAATACATTTTATATTTTTTATTTGTCATACAAACACCTAACCTCTAATATAGTTCCTCTATTTTTTTTCTAATATCTTCATCTAAATTTTTTGTTAAATCTTTCAAAACAATGCTCTTATTATATAGTTTTAACTTATCTTCATAAAAATATAATTTATTCTCTATTAATTTAATACTTTTATGAATAGCATTTCTACTTATCCCTAAATTACAACTAATCTCACTTAGAGATAAATTGTTAAAATAATAACTTTCAAAATACTCCCTTTGTTTATCCGTCAAAAGTTCTCCATAAAAATCATATAAAATAATTATATAACTTCTATCATCCATTAGTAAATTTTAACTAAAGTATAAATAACTTCTATAACAATCAAGAGAACACCCAAACCAAATAAAACATAAACCATAGTTTTCTTACTTTCATCTTCCAAATAATAATAACAAATACAAAATAAGAAAAGAGCAAAAGATATCATAGCGGCAGGAATAAAAACTATATTAGTAGTAGCAAAACCAAGAAGAACTAAAAATATTATTCCAATACAGACAGCTATAATTAGTTCTACCTTTCTTAATTTATTAAGATCAAACTCCTTATATTTGCTTTCTTTCTTTACATTATTCTTCTGTTTCATTATTTCCTCCTTTTTATAAATCTTTAAATAACCCATATATATATTTTTCAACATCAAAAGGTTCAAGATCATCTTCTCTCTCCCCAAGTCCAACGTATTTAACTGGAATATTAGTTTCTTCTTTTATAGCAAGAACTATTCCACCTTTCGCCGTACCATCTAACTTTGTCAAGACAATACCAGTAATATCAGTAACTTTACTAAATTCTTTTGCTTGAGAAACACCATTTTGACCTGTTGTGGCATCGATAACTAGCATTGTTTCATGTGGAGCATTAGGAATTAATTTTTTTATTACATTATTAATTTTAGCTAACTCATTCATTAAATTAACTTTATTTTGAAGTCTACCAGCAGTATCGACAAGTACTACATCATATCCCTCTTTTAACGATGTTTCTACTCCATCATAAATAGCGGCACCAGGATCCTTAGACTTTGTAGTAACTACGGGAACGTCTAACCTTTTCCCCCATTCTTCAAGTTGCTCAGTAGCCCCCGCTCTAAAAGTGTCTCCTGCTACTAGTAA
The DNA here is from genome assembly GCA_944329195.1 of uncultured Bacilli bacterium. Lineage (GTDB taxonomy): Bacteria > Bacillota_I > Bacilli_A > RF39 > UBA660 > CAG-302. Next base: position 5,004 of record CALVHX010000017.1, read on the forward strand.
TACTTTTTTATTTTCATTTTTCATCTTATTTGCAATCTTACCAATACTAGTAGTTTTACCAACACCATTGACACCAATAAATAAAATAACAGTAGGTCCACTATCACTATAATTAATCTTACTGCTAAATACTCCATCTTCAGCATACATAATAAAAAGTTCATCGACTATTATTTCTTTTAAGTCATCAGGAGAATTTATTTTTTCATCTTTAACTCTCTTCTTTAACTTATCAACAAATTTCATAACAGTATTAACACCAATATCCGCCATAATAAGAATATTTTCTAATTCCTCAAAGTATTCAGCATCGACATTTTTATATCTTTTGGAAAGTCCATTAAGTTCAGAGACAAATTCTCTTCTTGTTTTAGAAAGTCCCTCTTCATACTTTTCTAAATCTTTGTTTATATCATCTTTTTTATTAAATACATTTTTAATCTTAGCAAATATACCCATTTCCCACCTCTAAAATTTATCTTTTATAAATATTTATTATTTATGAACTACTTACTCTTAAAGTATAACATTTTTACACAAAAATGTAAATAAAAAGAGAACTATTTTGCCTCTTCTGAAGCTCTAGTTTCTCTTATAACAGTAACCTTAATAGTACCTGGATATTGAAGCTCACTCTCAATTTTTTCTTTAATTTCTCTAGCAATTTGATGTGCAGTTAAATCATCAACTTCTTCAGGTTTAACCATAACTCTAAGCTCTCTTCCAGCTTGAACTGCATAAGACTTTTCAACGCCGGGAATCATATTACCTATTTTCTCAAGCTGTTCTAATCTTTGAACATAATTTTCCGACGAATCATTTCTAGCTCCCGGTCTACCAGCAGACACTGCATCCGCAATCGCAACTATCGAAGCAATAATACTAGTAGGTTCTTCATCACCATGATGTGATGCGATAGCATTAATAACAATACTATCCTCCCCATATTTTTTAGCTAAATCAGCTCCTATTTTGACATGACTGCCTTCCATTTCAAAATCAATTGCTTTTCCAATATCGTGAAGTAGTCCTGCTCTTTTAGCTAAATTAACATTTTCACCAAGTTCAGCAGCTAATATACCAGACAAATTTGCAACCTCAATAGAGTGCTTCAAAGCGTTCTGACCATAACTACTCCTAAAGTGTAACTTACCAACAATTTCAACAAGTTCAGGATCCATTTTAGAAAGGCCAAGATCATAAATCGCATTCTTTCCATATTCTTTGACCATCTGCCTTACATCAGAACAAGTTTTAGCATATAATTCTTCTATTCTAGCAGGATGAATTCTACCATCTTTTATCAAAGTTTCCAAGGTAAGCCTAGCTATTTCTTTTCTCAAAGGATCAAAACTAGAAATAACAATAGCTTCCGGAGTATCATCAATAATTAAGTCAACGCCAGTAACAGATTCAATAGTTCTAATATTTCTTCCTTCTCTTCCTATTAGTCTACCTTTCATTTCGTCGTTAGGAAGATTAATAACAGAAACAGTTTGTTCACTAGTAATATCAGCAGCATATTTCTGCATAGAACTGACAAGCATCTCTTTAGCTTTTTCATTTACTTCTAGTTTAGCTTCTGCCTCCATCTCCTTTATGTAAGCTGCTATTTCCTTCGACATTTTTTCTTCTACCATTTTCATGACAGCATCTCTTGCCTGTTCCTTTGTATATTTACTTATTTTTTCTAATTCTTCGAGTTCTTTCTTTTTTATTTCTTCCATTTCTTCTTTTGCTTCTTGAATTTTTTGCTGTCTCTCCAGCAAATTATTTTCGCGTTCTTCTAAAGAATTTTCCCTATTTTGAAGAGCAACATCCCTACGATCGATATTGTTTTCGCGTTGAAGCAACCTATCTTCTTGCTCTTTTACCTCATTCTTCTTTTCTTTTATTTCCTTATCAGCATCGATTTTTAATTTATGTATTTCTTCTTTTGTTTCAAATAAAGAGTCTCTCTTTATCTTTTCAGCTTCTTTTTTAGCCTGCTCTATAATTGAATCAGCCTTTTTCTGATCTTTCTTCTTCTTCAAAAAACTTATAGCTAATATAACAACTAATCCTATGATTAATCCAAGAACAAATAGTAAAATGGAGAAAATTGTTTCATTCATTAAAACACCTCCATTCTAAAATATATTGATAGAAAAAATTACTTAATTTAAACTATACATTCTAATTGTATCTTAGATTTAATTAGTTGTCAAGCGCTTTTACTAAAACAAAAACTAACCAAAAAGTTAGTTAAGTTTCTATAGCTATCTAGTTCTAGGCTTACTTGGAATATCGAATTCTACTTCAAACTTTTGAAAATGCTCGTAATAAGTAACTTTTATTATATTATATCCACTATCTACCATAGATTTAAGCTCATCAAAGGTAACAAATTTAACACCACCACCACTTGTTGGTCCTTCGGTTTTTGTCCCAGACTGAATACTTTTAATATATTGCATAACATTATCACTAGGCTTTGCTCCAAAGCTTTTATCTAAATCACTGGAAGACTTAAAAAAACTACTGCCATCTTCTAAGTCTTCTGCCACTTTAAAGTATTTGTCCATATTACACTCCTAAAAATTTTTTGGCCACTCTAACCATTTGAGCTGAATATCCCATTTCATTATCATACCAAGCAACTATTTTAACCATCTGTTTACCATCAGCTTCGACTACTTTAGTTAAAGATAAGTCGACAATAGCTCCATAAGTAGTACTTATAACATCAGATGATACAATCGGATCAAAAGTAGCCTTTAATGTATCATTTTCATTATTCATAAACATACTATTGATCTCTTCCTCACTAACTTTCTCAGTAAGTTCTAATGATAAGTCAATTAAAGAGCCATCAGAAACAGGAACTCTAATAGCACCACCTTGCAATTTACCATCTAAACTAGGAATAACCTTCCCAATAGCAGTAGCGGCTCCCGTACTAGTAGGAACAATATTCATCGCACACGCTCTTCCCCTTCTCGAATGACTTCCCTTTTTATGAGGAATATCTAATGTTGCCTGATCATTAGTATAAGCATGAATAGTCGTCATAAACCCTCTTTCGATGCCAAAATTATCATTAACTAATTTAAGAACTGGTGCAAGACAATTAGTAGTACAGGATGCTGCAGATAAAATATTATCATCTACACCTATTATATCATCATTGACACCATAGACAACCGTTTTAACATTCCCTTTTGCAGGTGCACTTAAAATCACCTTTTTAGAACCAGCTTCAATGTGTTTTAACAAATCTTCGTAACCAGTAAATTTACCAGTACACTCAAAAACCAAATCAATATCAAGCTCTTTCCATGGCAAATTACTGGGATCTTTCTCACTGAAAACCTTTATTTTTTTTCCATCCACAATAATACTCTCATCATCATAAGATACTTCTTTAAAATATCCACGATGATTAGTATCATATTTTAGAAGATAGGCAAGATCTTCTGTACTCGTTAAATCATTGATTGCCACAATATCAAAAAAATCATCTTCTTCCATTATTCTAAAAACCAATCTACCAATTCGACCAAATCCATTAATTGCTATTTTCATTACATCATCTCCTCCTAATCATTAGCATAACTGTCAAAATATCCTTGAATATAAACAACAGGAGTCCCCTTATCACCAGAGCCACTAGTCAAATCACAAAGAGACCCAACAAGATCAACAATCCTCCTCGGCGTCGTCCCTAAACTTTTATTATTTCCAACCAAATTCTCTTCTTTTTTTCTTATTTCATTTTTCATAGCTTGATTTAATTCTTCGCCACTCAATTCAGAAAACATATTATCCGCTACATACTTAAGCTTTATTTCATTTGGATTACCTAAAAGACCATCAGTATAAAAGGGAGAAACAACAGGATCAGCAAGTTCCCATATTTTTCCTACAGGATCTTTAAAAGCTCCATCACCATATACCAACACCTCAACCTTTTTACCAGTTAATTTCTTAATTTTACTTTGTACATCTAAAATCAGTTTTTCTCCATCCTTAGGAAACAATTTAAGATTCTCCTCTGTACTTTTATTAGAACCAAGAAGCCCATATTGCGGATTAAAACCGCTTCCATTAATACTCTCATTCATAATATCATCAAGTCCTAATATAATATCAGCATTTCCAAGTAACTTCTTTGTTTTATCTCTAGTATGAATATCACAAGTTAAAACATCTTTTGTATAATTAAGTATTTCTTTTGGATTATTTGAAAAAATAAATTCTATCTCACAATTCTCCTCTTCACATATATTTGAATAAAAATCGACATAATTAACCCCTGTAAACTCATGAACTATATTTCTAAAATACTTATTATACGTATTAATATCAAAACTATCACTATAAGGATTAATATCATACCTATCTAAATAATCCTCACTAAAAAGATGATTACCAACCTCATCAGAAGGATAAGACAACAACATATATATCTTTTTAGCACCCCTAGCAATACCCTTAAGAATCATTGAAAATCTATTTCTACTAAGAATAGGAAAAACTAGACCAATCTCACCTCTAGGATACTTTCTTTTAATATCTTCAGCAATATCATCAACACTAGCATAATTACTATATGCAATTCCCACTACAGCTTCAGTAATTCCTATAATATCTCTATCATTAATAGTAAAGTTTTCCTCGTAACTAGCTCTCATAATAGAGTCGACAACTATATCAGTTAAATTATCCCCTTTTTTAATAACTCCTGTCCTAATTCCTCTGACGACAGTACCAACACATCTCATATCTTCACCCTCCTATTACATTATATAATAGAAAGGATAAAAAAGAAAGAAATTTCCATTAATTTGACACCTCTCCATTGTGTAAAGCTTTGTTTATTCCACAAGATAGTACATTAGAAAGTTTATCAATCAAAAAATCTATTTCCTTTGGTGTAACAATAAAGTTATAATCAAGTGAATTTAAAACTTCATAAATAAGTGCATGTCTATCCTGTTCAGAAAGCTCACCTAGTAATCCACTAACATTCTTTTTGTCAGCTAAAGACAAATTTCTATCTTTAATTTTTTCTAAATAATTGTGTCTATTAAAGATAAACTTGTTTTTATTAGCATTATCTTTAATATAGGAAATATGTTTGAATAAATATTCTATCGTATCATATACAATAATAGAAGACTCTACTACCGTTGGAACACCAATTGCAATAACAGGAACACCAATCGTACTAAAACTTATTTCCTTTCTTTGATTACCTACGCCACTACCAGGATGAATACCCGTATCAGTTATTTGAATACTTTTATTAATCCTATCTATTGAAGAAGCTGCTAAAGCATCAATAGCAATAACAAAGGAAGGATTAAACATCTTAATTATCGAAGTAATAATATCGACAGTTTCTATTCCTGTATTAGCCATAACCCCAGGACTAATAGCAGATACACTTCTAATACCTTTAGACACATCCTCTTTAAGAGCAAACAAATGACTTGTAACAAGAATATTTTTAATAACTTTAGGTCCCAAACTATCTGGAGTGCTATCCTTATTACCAAGACCTACTACCAAACACACATCATCATCCTTAATCCCAATATCTTTAAGTATCTCTCTAAACTCTTTAACGAAAATATCTTCAAGTTTATTTCTATTTTCAGTATCCGTAACATCTTTAAACTCAATTGTTACATAATTACCTTCCTTTTTATTTAGCAATATACTGCTTTCACTATCCACATTAACCTTTGTCACTTTTATAGATCCATAACTATTAACATGCTTATCTATATCCGAACTATTATTTTCAATAGTATCTAACACCAAATCTGTCCTTATTTCACACTTTTTCAAATCGATTTCATGTCCCACGTTCATCACCATTAATATTTTTCACAAAAAACCATAAAAATATTTGCTTTTTTCATATTTTTTTGATAAAATTATAATTAGTTTTGGAAGGAGATGAAAATTATGGCAAATGTTAAAAATGCAAGAAAAAAAATTAAGCAAATTAAAAAAACAACTTTAGCTCATCAAATGTTAAAATCTACTGTAAAAAATTCTATAAAAAATACTGATAAAGCAGTAGCAGAAGGAAATAGAGAAAAAGCTGAAAAGAGCTTAAAATTAGCTATTAAAAGTTTAGATAACGCTAAAGTAAAAGGTTTAGTACATAAAAATAAAGTTGATAGAGAAAAATCAAGATTAACTAAAAAAGTAAATAGTATGGAAGTATAATAACTACTTCTTTTTTTGTAATAAATATACTAACAATATTAAACAAAAATTAAATTCAAATAACATTAGCATAGATAAATATCATCTATTTTAAAAGCAAAAAGAAGTCTAGTTTGACTTCTTTTTAACCTAAGCAATTAATTATAACTTTTTTTCTTTACATATATTGAAGTAATAACTAAAGCAAGTGAAGATACCACACCTAATATAATATAAGTAATAATACTATCAGAAGTATCAGGATTCTCTTCTTCTTTATCATCACTAGTAGGGTTATCAACTGGCTCACTAACTTCGACTTTTTCATTCATTACAATGTTTCCATTTTCATCAGTAACAAACTCATAATCAGCACTTACATCTTCACTAACAGCATTGTCATAAACAACATAGTCATTCTTATCAGTAGCAGAAGTCACCTCAGCTGTATCGCTAACTTTTAAAGTAGTTTCAACGGTAGCGGACATCATTTCACCTTCTACTTCAATTTCATCATTTATAATATTCATAAATACACTAGACTTTTCAGATGTAAGAACTCCACCATTTACAACAGCCGAAGCAGAATTAGAAACAACATAAGAATTATGACTTGTTAAATCTCCACCATTAATTTCAAGACTACTGTCTATGTTATTTCTAATAACGGCAGAATTAGCTTCAAATGTACCATCATCAATTACCATAGTAGGAGTAACATCCATATTTTCCCACTTTATATTACCAAGCATTGAAGTATTTGAAGAAGTACTTACAAATTCACCACCGCTAATAGTTAAAGAACCTTCATTACGAACAATATAGAAATTTTGATCAGTAGTAAATTTACCACCTTCTATAATTAACGTTCCTAGATTAGTTATAACACTATAAGTAGAGTCCTCTTTATGAGTAACTACTCCTTTTTCTCCTTCAGAAGTATCTTTAATAGTTAACTTACCGTCCTTATAAACTTTAATAGCTTCAACGGATTTCGTATAGTTAATAAGATCATAGCCATTTAAGTCAAGAACAACAGTCTCACCATCACGAACGACAAAATCTCCCTCTACATCCGCACCAAGTTTAACATTATAAACTCCTTCTTCATCTTTTACTACAGTAGCACCATTCCAACCAATATAACCTTGGTCTTCTTCAAGTGCTGCATCTTCGTCAACTAAAGTTAAAGCTTTTGCACTAAATGGAAACAAAACAACAGCTGCCAATAACCCCAAAAATAAATTTTTCTTCACAATTTCCTCCTCCTTTATCATAACAAGTATATCACAACGATTAAGAATAAGCAAGAGAATATAGTCAACTTGACACAAAAAAAGAAAAAAGTCGAAAATATACAATTCTAATCATTATAAAGTCAAACTAATGACAAGTTCTTTGTAAAGTTCTCATTTTTTCATCGAATAATATAACTCTTTGATCATCATAAAAAAGTACTAAAAGAAAATCATCATATAGGCCAAACACCTGTAGTTTTTTATTCAGATATATTCCATCTACAGTTAGACCAGTTTTATATAAATAATGTTAAGGAATTTTAAAAATTAAATGTGTAGATAAATCATTTTTATTTAGCATAACAACATTACGAACAGCAAGTCTGACCAAACAAATAATATCTTACCATAAGATATTTCCATTCTCGTCTAGATTAATATCAAGACTCAAAATAATTCAGTATTGTTTTCACCTATTTTTTATAATATTTAATAACATAAGCGATTTATTCTTTACAATAGCTATGTAATTATTAAGATATTTCAGAGCATACGTTTCAAAATAATATCTATAAACTCTTATCTTATCTTCAAATTCATTGGAAACTCTTTTGATATCTTGTTTCATCAATTCTCTTCTTCAACTCAGCATCTTCCTCTTCAAATTTCTTATCCAAAGCCATAATAATAACTTTGGACTCACAATACATATTTTTGAAATGTGATTCAATTTTCTTATGCAAAAACTACTGCTTCTATAAATGACTAAATAATTTATTTATCTAACAAAAATAATAATAAATGTTCTAATTAGTTCTATCAAAGTTGCTACCATAAATAAAATATTGACTCTTACATTAAGTTTGAGAATTTTGACAACACTATTATTATGAATACTACTTTTAACTTTAAGAGTCGCATTATTGACATAATCAAAAAATAAATATTGATAAAATAATATCGTGCAAAACAATAAAACACCAACTTTAGCATCACTAATAGTATTTGAAAGAAGAGAAAAAATAATAGTTAAAATACTACTAAAACTTAAAAAGTGATAATTTTTAAATAATTTACTTACAATATTTATTGAACCACATTTTTTAGCTAATGCATATCCAGATAGCAACGAACATACAAACAAACTAAAGTAATCATTATTACCATATGCCCTACTAGACAATCTTATGGCATCTCTTTTAATACTATATTCACTTAAAAATAAATCTCTACCCTCTACTATTTTTGTGCCAGAATCATTTTCTAACAATCTAAATGCCATATCATATCCGCTTTCTTTTCCCTTTTTATTTCCAAAGATCATATAAGCAAAGAAGATAACTACGTAGCCAAGTATTATTAATCCTATACCAAAATATAATAGTATTTCTTCCATCTTACTACCTCCCTCTATTTACATTATATATTATTTTAAAAGAAAAAGAAAGAGAAATATTCTCTCTTCCTATATCATATTTTCTAGGTCCTGAACAGCTTTAGTCTTGGCTGAGTTCATTTTTCTAACCCATTTTTTCATATTACCATTTTTTATATTTTGATATAGTGCGGCGCTCCCAACACCAATACCTAATCCCACTAAAGCCATGGTTGTCTTAGATTTCATTCATCTTACCTCCCTTAAAATATGATGGTATTATTATCAAATACCAATAATATTGTTTGTATTTTAAGAAATATTATACTTATTTATTATAAAATCTTTTAGTGAAGTTTTTCTGTTTTCTATACAATCATTGTTAATTCCATATATAAATGAATTAGATTCCCCAACAATTATAAGACTTTTTTTTGCTCTCGTCACACTAGTATAGACAAGCTTATTATAGAGCATTCTCTTAAAAGAAGAAGCAAGAGGCATAATAACCATATCAAATTCACTACCCTGAGCTTTGTGGACACTGATAGCATAACCAAGTCTAAAATTTATAAATTTATCTGGAGTATATTCGACAATATTACCATCATAATTAATATTAATCTGATTAGTAATATTTTTACCATTAGAAATAATAATCTCTTCAATATAACCCAAATCACCATTATAAACATTATTATCTGGGTCATTTACAAGTTGAAGAATTTTATCGCCCTCTCTATATATTACATCTTTTACATAAATCTCTTTTTTAGCATCACTAGAAGGATTAAATAACTCCTGAAGAACATTATTTAGATTATCAATACCATTACTACCTTTATACATTGGAGCAAGAATTTGCATCTCTCTATCAGTATAACCCTTTTTTATAGCTTTACTTACAACTTCCCTAATTACTGATACAATATTATCGTTATTTGCATTTATAAATAAATAGTCATCCTTCTTAATAAATAAATCTTCACTAATATTTTTTTCTTTAATATCATAAGCAAGATTTAAAATATAAGACCCTTCAGATTGCCTATATATTTTATTTAGTTTGACGACAGGAAGGAGCTCACTATCTATCAAATCTTTTAAGACTTGCCCCTCTGCAACACTAGGTAATTGATAATAATCACCCACTAAAATAAGTTTAGCACTCCGTTTAATACCTTTAAGTAAAGCCTCCATAAGTAATGTATCGATCATACTAACCTCATCGACAATTATGTATTTTTCACCTCTAGGAGAATACTCGTTTACATTAAAACTATTACTATCCTTATCCCACCCCAAGTACTTATGAATAGTACTAGCACTAAGACCAGTCGTTTCCATCATCTTCTTGGCCGCTCTTCCCGTAGGAGCAAGAAGGGCAATATCACTTTCTTTTATCTTATGTGCCTCTTTAATAATAGCGGTTATTGCCTTAATAATAGTAGTTTTCCCCGTTCCAGGGCCTCCAGTAATAATAGTAATATTATTATTGACACCCCACTCTATAGCCCTTCTTTGAACATCATCATAATTAGTATTATTAAATTTTGCATTATCAATATATTTACTAATATCAATATTGCTAGTAATAGTCATATCATTAAGATAACATATTCTATCACAAATATACCTTTCAGCCTCATAAAATTTTTTCAAATAATATTTTTTTTCACTGACAATTACCATACCTTCCTTGATAAGTTTAATCATTAAATAATCTAACTTATCAGAAGAAACAGTAACATAACTAGATAAACCAAAAGAAATTTCCTCTAAAGACAAATAAGTATCGCCATGATTAAAACAAAGATCTTTCATTATATAAATAATAAGTGCCTTAATTCTCCTATCATCATCTTCTTTAAGTCCCATATTAAGAGCAATTTCATCGATCTTTTTAAATGAAACATCATCACTATCAATAAGATCATATATATTATTATTTACAGTATCTAATATTTTATTATCATATTTATTTAAAAGATTGAGAGCCTCTTTCATATCAAATCCAAATCTTGTAAGTTCCATTACAACATTCGATGTATTTTGATAATCAAGTAATGTATTATAAATTTTATCTATCTTTTTCTCACTAAGTCTTGGAATTAACTGTAGACAATTTTTATTTTCTAATATTTTATTTATCGTATCTTCTTTAAAAGTATCGACTATTCTAATAGCAGTTTTTTCTCCAATTGGAAACAAATCACTAGATAGAAAAACAACTAATTCCTCCATCTTTGTAGGCACTGGGTTTTCAAAAGAAGTAACATTAAACTGAAGACCATACTTTGGATGATTGACCATATTCCCATATAAAATATATTCTTTTCTCTCATCAAATCTAGGAAAAACTCCAGTTATATTAATAATATCATTATTATAATCAATATTAGTATCTTTAATTTTAAATAAACCAACCATGTATCCATTCATTTCATTTTTGTAAATAATTTTATATATAGTACCTCTTACAAACTCTTCTTCCATAAAATACCTCTTCCTAACTAATTATAACAATTAAGCTAATTAAAGTAAAGAAAAAGAACTATCTACTCTTATCACGATAGTTCATAATTAAATTGCTAGTTTTATACAAATAATCCATTATTTTATTTATTTTTATACACATCTTATATTCATCACTTTCTATTTCTATTTTATCAGGAATAGCCATACATGAAAATAAAAGTAGTCTTTCCTCTTCCTTTAGTGGATAGTTACTTTCGTAATAATGAAACAAATCGTCAAAATCAAGCTCCAAATAATGACTTTTATAAAAAGATAATAAATCATATATGGGACTATCTATCTTACTCCTATTCCAACTTATCAAATATGGCTTATCATTTTTAATATAGTGATCTAAATTAATATTATTGTGGACATGTACCACTCTCTCATTTTTACTATTTTCTATTTTCTTATACCATTTTTCAATACTATCCTTAGCAAAGTAGATACTACCAAAAATTATATTTATATTTCTTGCTATCAAATATGATGATGGAGACATATACACTTCCTTTTCAATAAGTGTTATCAAATCATTATAATAATTATTTAAATAGTCAAGTTTAATAGTAATATCTTCATATATTTGTTTATTTTTGTCTATATCAACTTCTCTATAAAATGTTGTCTTACTATGTAGCAAACTCAAAATATGTATCAAATCAATAGCTTTTTGCTCTATCGGCTCATCAGTATCCTCAATATAAGAATATATTTCGTAGTCATTATTAACATCCATCAATTCTGGAAAATAATCAAAAGATCTCGACTTCAAATACTTATACGTTCTATCTAAATCGTTATTTTTCCTTTTTTTTATAACAATTTTATTATCAATAATTTTAGCGCTATTCTTAATAGTTACTCTCTTAGGAAAAATATTATATTTAGCCGCTACTAATCTAATCTCATTATTCACTTGTCTTTGGAATAACTACCTTATCACCAGGTTTAATATCAGTTATATCGTTATAATTTTCCAATTCCTCTTTTGTAATTCCATATTTAGATAAAATTTTATCGATAGTATCTTCTTCTTTTACAATATATACATAATAAGTGGTATAAGTTTCGCTATCATCTAAATTAGAAAATAAATCTTCTGCTTTTATATTACTATCTTCTCTATTAATAGGTAATTCTTCCTTAATTTTTGATTCAAATTCCACACTAGATATGATATCATTTTCTTTAGTTTCTAATTTTGAAAAATCATCTTGCTCTCTTTCTGATTTATCATTTTCATCTTTTTCTTTCTTTTCAGAAGTATCATAATCTTCAAATATCTCTTCTTTTGCAAGAGCATCTGGTAAATACTCCGCTTCGACATATAAATCAATATTAACTTTTAATGTATCTTCGTTTAAAACATCATAATAAAAATCTTCAATGTCAGATGTAACAGTACTGACATCATACCTAGGGTCGAGAGAAATATCAAAAGGCAAATCAAAAGAAAACTTTTCTCTATTAATCGATCCTTCATTCATTTTATAATCACCAGTAATATGAAATACTCCCGTAACTACTCCTTCATCACTAACTGTTATATCTCTCTCTAAAGATATCGCCGTAATCTCACTAACTTTTGTCTTAAATGGTAATTCTTTTTTAAATGGTATAATCTGTTTCATAATCACTCTCCCTTTCAGTTAAAATTATGTTTGAATAAAAAAAATATGATAAAAATATTCTTTTTTGTCTTTTTTATGGTATACTTATCTTAAAGGAGGAAAATTATGGATTTAGACAATCTTTTAACAGGAAGCTACAATTCTGGTCTTAATACATACAACCAAATTGGAGTATGGATGATTATTTCTGTAGTAGTAGCAATAATAGGAGGAATAACTTTATATTTTGCAGTCTTCACTAAACAAAATGAAAAGAAGTTCACTGGTTTTCTAAAATGGTGTTATGACTTCTTTACATTTAAAAAAATGATGTTAGAAACAATACTAAAAATACTATATATAATCATCGCATTATACATCACATTATCATCATTTTCACTTATTTCAATTAGCTTTGTAGGTTTCTTAGCACAATTAATACTTGGAAATGTAATAGCAAGACTAAGTTTTGAACTTTCATTAATTCTTTTAACAATATGTAAAAACACAACTGAAATAAATTCCAAAATGAAAGAATCAAAAAAAGATAAAGAAGAAAAATAATCTTTATCAATGTCACAAAACATAAAAAATAGGCAAAGAAAGTAAATCATACTTTGTCTATTTTTTATATAACAATGTCCTAATTATCCACAAATATTTTCATGAATTTGTCCCATTCCCTCTTTATCAGTTTCATTAATTGTTAACATTACACTTAATTTATTATCTAAAGAAGACTGAGATTCACTAAGTTCTCTAAACGTAGTAGCACCTAAATACGAGTGTACATCGTCAATATCATTTATAACACCATTCCCCTTAATAGAATATGTAAATTCATAATATTCATTCTCCTTAAGATTCTTTTTCAGTTCAGAAGGAATAAGAAGAGCGTGTGCTGCATGTGCCTGATATTTATCCACGACAATATAAGAAAGTTCTGGAGTCTCCGCTACATAACCATCTAGTATATCAACAATTCTGTAGGTATCAGTAAAGCTACAATCATAATATTTTTCAGTCTCACCATCAGTTTGATTATTTAGAAGTTTACTTTCAAGATCATCAATTTCACTCTCAAAATCTTTTATTTTTCCATTCTGGTAAACCAAAAAGAAACAAACAATTATTAAAAGGAAGGCAAGAGTGAAAATAGCTATGTTTTTTACTTTAGACCTTTTCATATCATCACCTCCTTTTCACTTATTATCTTACTATTTTTTGCTCGAATAACTATCATCTAAAACTAGAATAACATATTTCCGTATAAAATACAACTATTTTTCTTTAGAATAAAAAAACCACCTTTTTTTATTCTAAGGCGGTAGTTTTTTTACCATTATCTTTAAAACAAATAATCATAAAAATATACTTTCTAATATCTTAATTTTTTTCTTTAACCTCAATTTATATAGATAATGACCATCCCTAATGTTTTTAAGTATCATTTTCAAAGAATCTAACTCTTTTCTATTTTTTTCTACAAACAATTCATCTTGCTTCTTAATCAAAATAGGTCCCAAGTACAATTCTTTATAGTTATATTTTTTTCTTCCCTTTTTAAATAAAATAATCGTATAGATAATACCCTTATCCTTAACAAGAATTTCATCTTCAATGTAGTAACCAATACCAGTAACATTTTTTCTTAAAAAATATAAATCCGTATTGCTCTGAATAATAATTTTATTAATCTTAGATAGTTTCTCTACAGAATACTTTAACATTCCAACTATAGTATTAGCACCCATACCACAAATAACAATAGTGTCAATATCATCATCTTTTTTTAGGACATCAAGTCCTTTACCAAGTCTAGTTTCAATTTTATTTTCAAACCCATTTTTTTTTATATTGCTAATCGCCCCATTAAGTGCATTTTCGTTAATGTCACTAGCTATAATCTTTAGATTATCATATTTTTTAGCCAAAAAGATCGAAAGCAATCCATGATCGCACCCAATATCAATTAACCCTCTATCTTTTTCATCTACAAAACTAGCAACCGAAATTAACCTACTTGAAAGCTTATTCATTAAGAAAATCCTTTAATTTTCTACTTCGTGAAGGATGTCTTAACTTTCTTAAAGCTTTTGCTTCAATCTGTCTAATTCTTTCTCTAGTGACACCAAACATTTGACCCACTTCTTCAAGAGTCTTACAGCACCCATCATCAAGACCAAATCTAAGTCTTAACACTTGTTCTTCCCTCTCAGTTAAAGTAAGAAGTACATCAGAAATCTCTTCTTTTAACATTTCATGAATAGTGAAATCCTCTGGTGACATATTACTCTCATCTGGTACAAAATCTCCCAAATGGGAATCCTCCTCTTCGCCAATAGGAGTCTCAAGTGAAACAGGATCCTGAGCAATTTTAATAACTTCTCTAATCTTTTCTGGTGACATATTCATTTTCTGTGCCAGTTCTTCATCTGTTGGTTCCCTATTCAATTCTAGAGTTAACTGTCTTTGAAATCTCGATAATTTATTAATAGTTTCCACCATATGTACAGGAACCCTAATCGTTCTAGCTTGATCCGCGATAGCTCTAGTAATAGCTTGTCTTATCCACCAAGTAGCATACGTAGAAAATTTATATCCTTTATTAGCATCAAATTTTTCGACAGCTTTCATAAGTCCAATATTTCCTTCTTGAATCAAATCAAGAAATAGCATACCCCTGCCTACATATCTTTTAGCAATAGAAACGACGAGTCTCAAATTAGACTCTGCAAGTCTATTTTTAGCAGCCTCATCACCGTTTGCTATCCTTTCCGAAAGTTCAGTTTCTTCTTCCAAAGATAACAAGCTAATCTTACCAATTTCTTTCAAATACATTCTTACCGGATCATTGATAGTTAATTCTTTAGCTATATTATTATCTTTTAAAATATCTTCTAAATTGCCTCCGCTACTAGAATCATCGGAATCATCATCTAAGTCAGCCTCTGAAACAATACTAATATCATTTTCAATAAGTGCATTATATAATTCATCTAATAAATCGCTACCAATTTCTAATCCCTTTAATTCCTCAGCTAATTCTTCATAGGTAATAAATCCAAGCTCTTTCCCCTTTTTTATTAAATTTTCTTTTCTCTCTTCAAAATCCTTAATCTCTGGTATCATCTTTTTTCACTCCCCTTATTTTCATAATTTCTAAAGAAATTTTAGCTTGTTTTAGTGGATCTTTCTCTTCTTTTAATTTTTTACTTAAGTCTATTATCTTCATTTCCTTATGATACTCATTTATAACAAAAATATAATCCTCAATCTCATCTATTTGAAAGTCATCTTTTAAATTCATAGCAATAATTTCTTTAAGTGTATTATAAAGTTGCTCTTTATCAGAAATATAACTAATAAAATCAGCGATACTTATTATACCATATTTATGAAAATAATAAATAATTTCATTAGATAGTTCTCTTATATTTTTTGTAGGAAAATAACCAACTCTATTTTCGACCATTTTAATAACAGAACTATCCTTAAGCATGTAATAAATTAAACTATTTTCTGCTTGACTATATTTATTATAATATTTTCTTAACTTAATATCCTTTTTTACTTCCCTTTTTTCTTTTTTATATTCATTATATCTATCAAAAATAGTGCTATATTCAATCCCAAAATTAGTAGCTATTTTTTTCAAATTAAGTTCAATTACAATATCATCTTTTTCACCTGCTAGTTCTTTAATAACCGAATTGACATAGGAAGATATATCCTTTACATCAGAAAAATCTCTATTTTTTTTGAGAAGTTCCATCTTATAATCAATCAAACTAATTGCCGAATCCAACTGATTTATAAAACTGTCTTTGCCCTCTTTAAGTATGTATTCATCAGGGTCCATATCATTAGGAAGTCTGACTATCTTAATATTAAGTTGTGTATCTTCAAGCATCTCCATAGCAGATATTGTCGCTTTTTCTCCAGCCGCATCACCATCAAAACACAAGATTACATTTTTAGTCATATTTTTAATAATATTTTTGTGATCTTTCGTAATAGCGGTACCCATTGTTGCAATTACATTATTTATTCCAACAGTAGAGGCTCTTATAACATCCATAAAGCCTTCCACTATAATTACCGTATCATTTTTTTGTAGATGCTCTTTAGCAATATGATAATTATATAAGATCTTCCCTTTTTTAAACTTCTCAGTCTCTTTTGTATTAATATACTTCGATGTATCTTTCGTATTGTATATTCTTCCAGAAAACGCTACCGGATTACCACTCAAATCATAAATTGGAAACATAATTCTATTTATAAAGATATCTTTCCCATTATCATTTGTAAGACCAATATCAATAAGCTTATCTAAACTATATTTTTTATTTCTTAAATAATCCGTAAGAGATACTTTCTGAACAGAAAGCCCTATTCCAAACTTTTTTATTGTATTTTTATCTATACTTCTTTTATTTAAATACTCGATAGCATTCTTGCCCATACTCGTATTTAGACTATTTTGATAAAATTTACTAGCAATATCATATATTTCAAAATAATCATCTCTTTTTCGAACTGCGTTATCACTAGAAACTTTATATCCAAGTTTTTCACCTAACAGTGACACAGCCTGTACGAAAGAAATATGTTCAAAGTCTGCTACAAAAGTAAAAACATTCCCCGAAGCACCACAAGAAAAACAAGTAAATATTTGCTTCTCCGGACTGACGCTCATACTGGGAGAATGATCATCATGAAATGGACACACTCCAATATAATTTTTACCTTTCTTTGTAAGATTAACATATTTTGATACTACTTCTACTATATCAGTTCTATTCCTTATTTCATTAATTATATCATTACTGATATAAGTCATAGTACCACTCCTTACAAAAAACCAATATAATTATATACCAAAAGTCGAACTTTGTAAAGAAAAAATTAGTGCCTTGCAGGTTAAAAACATGAAATAAATTATGAACAGCAGGGAAAGTCTTATATTAGAAGGCTTTACTGCTATTTTTTTAC
>CALVHX010000018.1 GCA_944329195.1 uncultured Bacilli bacterium
AAATTTCTCTACCTTTATCTATATTTTCATTTTTCTCTAATCTGCTATAATATGCTTTAATTTTATTTTTTGCTCCCGATGTCACGACAAATGACAACCAATCCTTGCTTGGTTTTGATGCATTATTAGTGTTTACCTTAATAATATCTCCAGTATTTAACTTATAATCTAAAGGTACAATATTATCATTAACAATAGCTCCTACTATGTGATTGCCAACTTCACTATGTACTTTATATGCAAAATCAACTGGTGTCGATTCACTTGGAAGCTCTATAACATCCCCCTTTGGAGTATAAACATAAATAACATCGTTCGACAAAATATCTTTCTTTACCGATGTGACAAACTCTTCAGAAGTGGCAGAGTCTTCATTTAACTCTATAATATTTCTAAATATTTGTAATTTTTGCTCAATAGCATCTTTACTAGCTTTAGCTCCATCGATTCCATCTTTATATGACCAATGTGAAGCAATTCCATATTCCGCTATTTTATCCATTTCATATGTTCTTATCTGAATTTCAAATAACTCTCCATCAATACCAAAAACTGTAGTATGTAAAGACTGATAAAGATTCGTTTTAGGCATTGCAATATAATCTTTAAACCTTTTAGGAACAGGCTTATATTTTGAGTGAATTAATCCTAGTGCCAAATAACATTCTTGTTCAGTATCGACAAAAACTCTTAAAGCTAGTATATCATATATATCGCTGAATCTTTTTCCTTTGGACATTTTGTTATAGATGCTATAAATACTTTTGCTTCTACCTTTTATTTCATGTGGGATATTGTGTTCGGTTAGTAGAGTTGATACTTCTCTAAGCATCTTCCCCACCGCCTCATCTCTTTCAGATTTTTTTAAGTTCAGCTTTTCAACTATATCAAAATAAGCCTCAGGTTTTAAATATCGCAAAGACAAATCTTCAAGTTCGCTTTTTATTTTATAGATACCAAGCCTATGAGCAACAGGAGTTAATATTTCCAGTGTCTCTTTAGCTTTCTTTTTTTGTTTTTCTTCAGACAAGACAAATAGCGTTCTCATGTTATGAAGGCGATCAGCCAGCTTTATGATTATCACTCTGACGTCTTCAGATAGTCCAACTAAAATTTTTCTTTGATAAGCTGCCGACGCTTCAGAATCAGAAGAAAAATTAATTTTATTTATTTTTGTAACACCATCTACTAGCAAGGCAACTTCACTACCAAATAATTGTTCTATTTCTTCTTTGCTAGCATCAGAATCTTCTATCGTATCATGGAGCAAAGCCGCTGCCATACACTGACTATCAACGGCAATCTCCGTTAAAATCAAAGCAACATTGAGAGGGTGAAGAATATAGTCATCACCCGTGATCCTTTTCTGCCCAAAGTGCTTTTTCTCTGCATAATCATAAGCAGCTCTTATTAATTTTATATCTTCTTCATTATTATTGTATTCTCTAAATTTATCGATAAGCTCATCGATAGTTATATTTACTGTTTTAATACTCACTTTTTTTCACACTCTCTCATAATAATTAATTAGCAGTTAATGCCTTTAACTTGTAATTCTTCTACTTCTTTTTTTTCTTCTTTTTTGGGCTTATTTAATCTTTTTGTTTCAATAAGCAACCATAATTGATTAGATATATATATTGATGAAAACACACCCGCAATAAAGCCTATTAAAAGAGCCAAATTGAAATTTAATATTTCAGAAGAACCAAAAAATATTAAACATAGAACAGGTACAATGGTAGTAGTAGTAGTCAAAATAGTTCTAAAAAATGTTAGCCTAACAGAGTCATTGACAATTTTTTCTAAATCTTCTTTAGTATTTTTCTCTCTTTGATTATAGTTTTTTCTAATCATATCAAAAGTTACAATAGTATCATTGATAGAATATCCGATTATAGTAAGCAAAGCCGCAATGAAAACAGAATCTATCTCTAATTTAAATATACCAAAAAATATTATTGTTACTAGAACATCATGAATAAGGGCAACAATCCCAGATATAGCATAGCTAAATTTAAACCGGATACTTACATAAATTATAATTCCAAGTAAA
Organism: uncultured Bacilli bacterium; assembly: GCA_944329195.1. Taxonomy (GTDB): domain Bacteria; phylum Bacillota_I; class Bacilli_A; order RF39; family UBA660; genus CAG-302. The sequence continues at coordinate 2,057 of CALVHX010000018.1, forward strand.
GATAGCAAAATAGCAAATATAGCATTCTTTATAAGCTGCTTTTTAACTATATCAGAAACAACATAAATATTAGTAGAGGCATGATATTCATCTTCTAATTTAGTCTCTAATTCATCTATTTGCTCTTTATTTAAAATTTCTTCAATAACGATAGTTGTACTATCTTTATTAGAATCCCTTTTTATTATATTGTAATCATCCAGTTTTATTTCCTCCAAAGTATTTACTGTAATACTAGTTCCTCCCGTAAAATCTACCGCAAAATTAAATTTTGTTATATAACAGTACACAGTTCCTATGACAATTAGGCAACAAATAATTGGCAATAAAACTTTCCTCGATTTGACAAAATCTACTTTTTTAAATGGTATTCTAATCTCTTTGCTTGGAATTATCTTCTTTTTTGATAAGCCAATAAATAAGTTTGGTTTATCATCAAAATAAGATGTTTTTACGAACATTTTAATAATAAACTTAGCAAAGAAAATTAAAATTAAAATAGTTAGAATAATATTTATAATAAGCATAGTAGCAAAGCCTTTTACTGAACTTTGACCAAAAATGAAGAGAATAACCGCTGCTATTATAGTTGTTATATTAGCATCTATAATGCTCGATAAAGATTCCTCATTTCCTTTTTTTACTGCAGTTTGAAAATCTATACCTATTTTTAACTCATCTTTTATTCTCTCAAAGCTAATAACAGAAGCATCTACAGCCATACCAATTCCTAATAACATTGCCGCTATCCCAGGCAGCGTAAGAGTACCATCTATCAAATAAAATACTAGAAAAGATAACATAGTATATAACATAAGACACATTCCCGCTATAAACCCACTAAAATGATATATGATAATTAATAGAAGAAAAACTATAATTATACCAATTACCCCCGCTACTAATGTTTTATTCAGCGATAAACTACCGTATTTAGCTTCGACAGTATGTGAAGATATTTCATTTAGTTTTGTTGGAAGAGCACCAGAATTTATCAGTTCAACTAAAGATTGAGCTTCTTTGAGAGTAAAATTTCCCTGTATTACCACATCCTCTGAAAAAGCCTGTTCCACTATCGCAGCAGATAAACAATTTGTATCAGATAAAGAACCACAGTTATCTTTTTCTTTGAGATAAGAGTCATTGTCTTCATCAAAGTCTAACCATATTACAATAATATTGTTATCCATATCCTTTACTTTATTAGTCACAGAGTAAAACGTCTCAACATCCTTGATTGGCAAACTGACAGCGGGCCTCCCGTACTTATCAGTTACAACTTTAGAAGTACCTCCAAGTACATTAGAGGTCATCAAAAGATTATCATTATAATCACGAAAAGACAGCACAGCCGTAGAAGATATAACCTCCCTTGCCTCTTCTTTATTATCGATTCCAGCAAGTGCAATTCTTATTTTATCATCATCTAAAATACTTATTTCAGGCTCATTAACGCCTAAAATGTCTACTCTTTTTAGAATCGCTTTGTACGTATTATAGACCATATCCGAAGTAAGTTCATTTCCATCTAGCGCTTCTATTTGATATAAAACTTCAAATCCACCTTGAAGATCCAAACCATAATTTATATTTTTAAATATAGGAACAGTTAAATAACATGATATAAATAATATTATTACACAAATTGTAACTCCCAAATAAACCTTTATTTTCTTTCTAGAACTTTTTAAAATAACCAGCAAAAATAACAAGCAAATTATTCCAAGTATTACTAATAATATTTTCATTATGACACCATACTTAACTATTTAAGATTTCCCTTCTTGCCTTAAATACTGCTTTAAAAACATAACAACTTTATCAATATCAACACTTATAATATCATTAGTCATTTCCGATATACTTAAATTCTTATCTTTACACCATTTATTTATCTTTAGATAATTCCAAATATCAACCATCTTAATATAGTCATATCTATTTTTTATAATTCTAAGTTTTACTTTAAATGCCCCAGAAAGTATTTTAAAAAGTTCTTCTTGTGTACTATATATCATTTAAATCACCAAATTTATTATACTATATAATAAAAAAAAATTAAATAGAAAATAGCTAAAAGATACAGTAATTATTCTTTAAGCAAATCTATCAAGAAATATTTATAAATTAATAAAGGCCCTTTAACTTTTCACTTGCTTTAAAGGGCCTCAAATAAATTTCTAAAATAACATTTAATTTTTTACCTTGTCATCTGTAATTTTATCATTTTTTTCAAATAATAATTCAATATCAATATCCAAAGCATTTGCTATATTGCTAACAGCATCAATAGAAAAATTTTTTTGTGTGTTAGGTGCTTCTATTCTTCTTATAAATTCGTGAGAATATTCTGTTTTTTCCGCTAACTGTGCTTGAGTAAGTTTCTTACTTGTCCGATAGAATTTAATGTTTTTAGCAATAATCTCATATACATCGTAACACTTCTCTTTCTTTACTCTCATTTAACATCACCTTAATGTTATTCTCTCACAAATTTAATGTTTTTTATGTAACCTATTTGGTTACATTTTTATCATTACGGTATTTTTAGGCAGCAATCTTACAATTTTCTTTTATCTTCTTTAACGTTTTCTTTTCGTGTCGAGACACCTGTACTTGATTTATTCCTAAAATCTCTGCTACCTCACTTTGTGTTTTATCTTGAAAGTATCGAAGATAAATAATCATCTTTTCTTCATCAGTAAGTTTTTCTAACTCCGAACTTAACATCAGATAATCTATATTATAATAATCTCTATTATCACTAATCGTATCAAATAGAGAAATATCTTTACTATCTTTGTATATGATTCTATCTAAACTATCAATAGGTTCCATTGAAGAGTACGCACTCGAAATAACATAAGCATCTATTTCTAGAAAATTAGATAATTCATTGATAGTCGGTTCACGCATTAGCCTTTGACTCAAAATATTTTTTCCTTCATTTATTTTTTTGTACAAAATATAATTTTCTTTTGAAACTTTTAAGCCTCTATCGCTATTGACATAAGCATATAATTCTCCGTAAATATATTTATACGCATAAGTAGAAAACTTAGCACCTTTCTCATTTTTGTAATTATCATAAGCTTTCATTACCCCTATAGCCCCAACTTGATATAAATCATCGACACTCCCACCTTTAAAATATTTATTTATTATCATATATATTAAATTGCTGCATGATTTTATCACATCATCGTATTTATTCATTTATATCATCCTTTCAAACAATCTAAATGCATCATATTCATTATCTATTTTAGGAATATCCTTGAGTAATTTTTGAGATATATTAAATTTATCACAAATAACCATTTTACCACTTTTACTTTCAAAGCTTTTATATATTTTATTTAAATATTTAATACTATAGCTATCGATAGAATAGATATCATCAATATTTAAAACTATATATTTAAAATCAGAGTCTATTATCCCCTTTACAGTTTCCTTACATAAATCTCCTTTTATTCTAATAAAAAGTATTCCTTTTCTAAACTCCATATTTGTTTTAAGCAATTTTCTCACCTCATTATCAATTTAGCATAATTATTCTAAGAAATATACTGTTTCGACAAAACTAGATAAATAATTATTTCGACATTTTTCTATTTATCTTAATAATTATTAAAATTAATAGTAAAATAAATAAAACAGCATAGACTATTATATTTACTACCACTTTTTGACTGTTAATTTTTAGAGGTTTAACAATGCCCCCTGTAACTTTTAAGTTATCATTATCGACATTATCACTATCAATATCATCATTTTTAGCATCATCTAGTACCGGCTCTAGTTCAGTATCTTCATTAATAATATCTATTTTTTCATTCCAATTATTAATTGGAATAGGACTATTTTCTTCTGTAACTTCTTCATACTTATAAAAAACTTTGCTTTCTTCTAAACTCTTAATATAGTCTGGATCATTGACAAATGTATGATAATCATTATCATAATATATTTTTACTTTATTAAATCTATACGTAAATATTTCTCTTTCTTGACACATATCTTTTTTTTCTAATATTTCAGTCTCATCATCCAAAGCAACTTCAGATAATGAATAATTTACTGGCGATAAATATTTAGGATCTATCCAAAAATTTTCAACATAATATACACTTGTATTAGTATTTACATTAATATCAGTAGCGGTCTTCCCATTATTATTAACTAATTTTAATTTATAAAATAATAAATTGCCGCTAATGGTATCAGTATCAAGTATAACTTTAAGCTTTTTTGTCACAAATTCTTCTCCTAAGTCAATTGTTATTTTACCTGATTCTAAAATTTTGTTTTCAGAGCAATCCAGACATTCTTTTACTTGAAACTCAATTTCATCATCATCATTAAATACCTTAATATCATTTATTATTAAATCTTCTTTAATATTATATATCTCCATGTATCTAGTTCTTTCAATCTTTCTATAAGGATAGACAGTTACTTTCTTTGCATCGATATGTAAATCATTTCCACACTCATCTTTTAAATCACCATATTCTGAATAAATTACATCATTTACATCTTCATATTCGTACTTAGCGTTTTCTTTTCCTTTTAAAACATATTCACCATCGATTATCTCTTTATAAAATTTATACCTCACCTCCTCTTCTAATAGTTTTAGATCCTCTCTTTTGGTATCAGACCAAATAATATCGGCGTCTACTACTGTAATTTGCAGCAATAATATAGCTACAAAAATCAAAAGTTTCTTTTTCATTTTTCCTCCCTTCACACTTTATATACAACTTTTATTAAAGATTTTCTTAGTTATAAAAAAATTTACATAAAATTATTTATATTTTTAAAAATAACCAAATGTATGTTCATGCACAAAAAAGACCTAAAATTTTAGGTCTCCTATCATCATATCTTTAATATTTCTCAGAAGAATAGTCAAAAAATTAGCCTTAGGAATATCTTTCTGAACAGTAGCCTCTACTGTCGAAAGTACTTTACCATCTTCTATTATATTAATTATTCCAACTTTGTCTCCCCTATTAATTGGTGCTACTATTTTATCCAATTTAACATCGTAAGAAATATCCCGTTTTTCGTCAGTTTTCTTACTTAAAATTGTTATTGTCTCCTTCGGTACAATATTTACTTCTAGCTCCTTACCCAGTGATACTTTAACCTTATCAATGACAGCATTTTCATCAATAATATTTTTCACCGTATAGACATTATAACCATAGTCGAGCATCTTAGTCGTATCACTACTCCTACTCGAAGTAGTTGGTTCATTCATAACAACCGTAATTAACCTCATATTATCTTTTTTAGCAGTAGCAGTCAAACAATATCCTGCTTCATCAGTAAAACCGGTCTTCAAGCCATCCACACCTTGATAAAACCTAACAAGTCTATTAGTATTGACAAGCCAAAAAGGATTATCCGTATCTTTTCTTAAATAATCTTCATAAGTACCAGTAAATTCCAGTATTTTCTCATGCTTTATCAATTCTTTAGCAATCAAACTCATATCATAAGCACTAGAATAGTGATTGTCGGCAGTAAGACCAGTAGAATTGACAAAATTAGTATTTTTAAGGCCAAGTTCCCTTGCCTTAGCATTCATCTTCTTAACAAAATTTTCTTCAGAGCCAGCAATTCTTTCAGCCATAGCTACTGTAGCATCATTACCAGAAGCAATAGCTATACCTTTAAGCATATCAGTAACTGTCATTTTTTCACCTGCTTTAAGAAAAATTTGGCTTCCTCCCATTTTAGAAGCATTTTCCGAAGCAGTTATTTCTTCATCCCATTTTAAATTCCCCTTTTCAATTTCTTCCATAATTAAAAGCATACTCATCATTTTTGTCATAGAAGCAGGTGCTAATTTTTCATTTGCATTTTTTTGAAATAATATTTCCCCCGTCGTTGCCTCTATCATAATCGCAGATTTCGCATTAGGAGCCAAATCTTCAATATCTTCTGCTTTAACAATAGGAATAAAAACCAAAAAGAAAATAAAAATTAATATTTTTTTCATTCATATCACCTAGTAAAAACTATGCGTCTATTGTTAAAATAATAACAACTAAAATAATAATAATACATTTTCAATCTTTTATTTTTATATCATAGACAGAAGGGCCATATATCAAGTTCCCATCAATATCAAATCTTGATGCATGACAAGGACAATCCCAAGTTTTGTCAATATAATTAAAAACTAAATTACATTTCATATGCGGACATGTATTTGATACAATGTGCTTATTATTTTTTTCATCAATATATATGCCACATCTTTTCCCATTAATATTTTTAATTATCACTTTGTCATCATAATAACTCATATTAGAATTTATCTTATTTCGTATATATCTAGTACCAACATTAAAATTAAACAAAGTAATATTTTTAATTTTATCTAAAGATAGCCCTCGTTTAGGATTAAATAATTCAGCATATTTACTATCATTTTTCAAAATTAAATCGCTAATTACTTTCCCACTTATTGTACCATTAGTATTACCCCATTTATTAAAACCAGTAGCTATATATAAATTAGGTTTAATCTCTCCAATCAAAGGTATACTATCATAAGTCATCAAATCATGTGTGTGGAAAAAATATTCAGCCTCCAAATTAAAATTTTTCTTATATTCCTCTGTTATCTCTAGGTAATCATCTCGAACATCGAGATGTTTTGAACTACTATGACTATTTCTTCCATAGATAAAATAGTTATTACCTTTATCATTATAATATCTCATAGAAACAGAAGATTTATCATTAGATAAAATCTGAATATTTTTAGATTTATCTACTTTTGATCCCACTAAAAAAAACTTATGAACCTCTGTCTTAAAAGGAATAAAATATGGCACAATAAACATTGGATAATGTGAAGCCACTATAACTACCTTACTTTCAATAATATGATCATCTATCGTTTTGACATTGTAGCTATTACTACCCATATCAATAGAAACACATCTAGTATTTTCATAAATCTCCATCTTATCCATCAAAATCTTTCTTATAGAAGATAAATATTTATATGGATTAAATACAAAACTATTGTCTGTTTCTAATACTAATTTACTAGAGTATTCTATAGGAAGCTTATCAGTTACTTTATATTTAATATTATTCTCTTTATAAAACATTATTTCATTATCAAAATTTTTAAAATTATTCTCATTATCTGTAAATACATATGCTTTAGTCTTTGATAAATCACAAGAAATATTATTTTCTTTTACAATATTATTTACTATATCAATAGCTTCCCTTTGACTATCCAAATACAAAAGTGCTGTTTTAGTATCATAATTTTTCTCTATTTTATGATAAATTAAATCTTGCATCCAAGTAAGTTTACCAGTATTATAGCTAGTAGCCCCTAAACCACAAATACTTTTATCTATTAAAACAATATTTTTACCCGAGTCTTTTAAATGATAAGCACAAGAAAGACCCGCTATTCCTCCACCTACTATTAAAATATCGCACTTTATATTCTTATTCAGTTTAGGTAGTGCCATCTCTTTATTACTACCTATCCAAATACTTTTCATCTTCACTGTATCACCAATATTATTATGTATTCAAGAAATAATTTTATGTAAAATTTTTATTTCGTAATTAATATATAATTACAAAATAACTAGTACAAATTAATAATTTAGACTAATATTAATGTCAAAAAAATAAGATTCCCATACACTATATTAGATATCGTAAAGGAGGTATATATATGTATTATTACGGTGGATACTCTGGAGGATATGGTAATAGCTGTGGCTGTGGTGGAAGCAATTATGGATGCCCAAGCTATGGATATGGCTATGGCGGTAGCTATGGATACAGTGCCGCTATTATCTTAGTACTATTTATTTTATTAGTAATTATAATTGGTACGAGAGTAGTTGCTTAACGAAGTAAAGGGAAAACTCTTCCCTTTTTTTCTATTTTATGATAGAATATATTGCGGAGAGAAAGGGATGGTATTATGCTTAAAACCAAAGATATTCTAGATGAAAAAGATCCTAGAGTTAGAGCAGAAAATACAGAAGTTAAGTTTCCTTTATGTGATGAATACAAATCAATAATACCAGAAATGCTTAAGCATTTAAGATATTCACAAATTGAAAGATTAGCAAAAAAATATAATTTACGACCAGGAATGGGTCTAGCAGCACCTCAACTTGGAATTAACAAAAGATTTTTTGTTGTCTGCTACGAAAAAAGCGAAGGAAGGTTTGAAGATTATATTTTAATTAATCCAAAAGTCATTTCATATTCTGAAGAAATGATATATGCAGGAGAAGGAGAAGGATGCTTAAGTGTCAATAGAGAAGTCGAAGGCATCGTACCGAGACATGCAAGAATAACAGTCGAAGCTTATGATCTAGAAGGAAATTTAATAAAATATAGAGTACGTGAAGACCTATCAATTGCATTTCAACATGAACTCGATCATTTAAATGGAATACTTTTTACTGATTATATAGATCCAAATAATCCTTATAAAAATGCTGAAAACATGAGAGAAATATAATAGAAAAATAAAGAACCATACACGGTTCTTTTGTTTTCATCTATATAAATAATCTTTTTTATTATTTACATCTACTTTAAAGCAAAAATATGATCAACAATATAACAAATAGTAATATAACACCTATAATAATTAAAGATTTACTATTTAAAAAACCACCTTTATTCATACTATTTAATAAGTTAATCTTAAACATATCCCTTTCAGCATGACTTTTCGATACCATTACGCCCTTATAAGTTGTAAGTTCCTTTTGATGTCCCTCACTTAGTATCTCTTCAGGAGAAATAGTATCTAACATTACCAATTTTTGATTTTCGTATACAGTGTAATGAAGAATTATATCACCATGAACTTTCGAAAACATATGATCAGTAGGTAATTTAAACTCATATTTAATTATCCCATCTTTACTATTTCTCGATACAACTACACCTATAAAGTTACCATTTCGAAGTTCTGGTACACAATCAAATATTAGCTTCTTATAAGCTAACATATTATATTTTTTTAATGACCTTTCTTTTTTTCGAAACTCATTTTCATTAAGATATTCTACAACATAAGAATGCATATTTTATCACCTATAACAATTGTACTACATTTTTTTATTATTGTCATCTTTTTTTAATTCATTTTATACCAAGTAACTAATTTTAATTACCCTATTTTTTAATTGCCGCTTTTACAAAGCCATCAAATAAAGGATGAGGTCTAGTAGGTCTACTTCTAAATTCAGGATGAAATTGAGATGCAATAAAAAATTTCAAATTAGAAAGCTCTATTATTTCAACCAAATTTCCTTTCTCATTAATTCCTGAAAATATCATACCACATTTTTCAAGTATTTCTCTGTATTTATTATTAAATTCATATCTATGTCTATGTCTTTCTAATATATTAGTCTGTCCATACAAATTATATGCCAATGTACCTTCTTTTATCTTACATTCATAATTTCCAAGCCTTAATGTACCTCCCATATTAGTAATAGCTTTCTGATCCGCCATTAAATCGATGACCGCCTCTTGTGACAAAGAATCAAATTCTGTCGATGAAGCATCACGAATATTAGCTACGTTCCTAGCAAACTCTATCACTGCAAGCTGCATCCCTAAACAAATACCAAGAAAGGGAATATCATTTTCTCTAGCATATCTTATAGCCTTTATCTTCCCTTCTATTCCCCTACTACCAAATCCACCGGGAACTAATATTCCTTTAGTATTTTTAAAAATATCTTCCAAAGAAACTTTTTCTTTTTCTAATTGTTCACTATCAACCCAGTTTATAGATATTTTATAATTATATTTATAACCAGCATGTTTTAAAGCTTCTACAACAGAAATATAAGCATCATGAAGTTCAACATATTTACCGACAAGAGCTATTTCAACTTCTTTTTTTAAAGAATCAACCGTTTTAACCAGATCGAACCAATATTTAATATTAGCTTTCTTTACTTCAAATTCAAACTGTCTCAAAATAACCTCATCAATTTTTTGATTATAAAAATTAATTGGTATTTGATAAATATTTTTAACATCTACCGCATCAATAATATTTTCATTGGGAATAGAACAAAACATAGATAATTTACTTCTTATATTATCCCCCATCGGAAATGGAGTACGACAAACTAAAGCATCAGGTTTTATTCCCATATTTCTCAAATCTTTAACACTATTTTGTGTTGGTTTTGTCTTAAGTTCACCAGATCCATATATATATGGTATCAGTGTCGTATGTACAAAAAAAGTATTTTTCTCCCCTTTTTCATACTGTATCTGTCTTAAAGCTTCAATAAATGGTTGAGATTCAATATCCCCAACAGTACCTCCTATCTCCGTTATAACAATATCCGCTTCCGATGTAATACCAGCTTCATATACCTTATTCTTAATCTCATTTGTAACATGTGGCACCATTTGAACAGTAGCGCCCAAATATTCCCCTTTTCTTTCTTTTTCTATTACCGAAGAATAAATCTTACCACTTGTTATATTCGATGTATAGTTCAGTTCTTCATCAATAAATCTTTCATAATGCCCTAAATCTAAATCAGTTTCACATCCATCTGCAGTTACAAAAACTTCACCATGCTGAATTGGATTCATAGTCCCAGGATCAACATTAATGTATGGATCAAATTTTTGCATAAACACCTTATAACCTCTAGATTTTAAAAGAAGGGCTAGTGATGAGGCAGTTATGCCTTTCCCTAGTCCCGATACTACTCCCCCAGTAACAAATACATACTTCGTCATAATTTCACCTCTAAACTTCCTTGAGAGTTTACATAGGCTCTCTTAAATTATAACATACGGCAGACTATGTCCGCAACTTAAAATTTTGATTTTTTCACTTCTTTTACAGCACCTTTTGGTTTGGCCTTCACTTTAGCATCTATATTTTTGCTTTCTTCAGTTAATTTTTTTAACTCCTCTAGAGGCGCAACAGCATATTTATTGCCCGCCTTAACAGCCTCTTCGTACCATTTTATGGCTTCTGTATAATCTTGTTTTACTCCTAAACCATCATGATACATTAATCCAAGACAATACATCGCATCAGAATCACCTAACTCTGCTGACTTCGCGAACCATTTTATGGCTTCTGTATAATCTTGTTTTACTCCACGACCATACATAAACATTATACCAAGATTATTCATTGCTCTAGCATCACCTAACTCTGCTGACTTCGCGAACCATTTTATGGCTTCTGTATAATCTTGATCTACTCCACGACCATACATAAACATTACTCCAAGATTACACATTGCCGTATCATAACCTAACTCTGCTGACTTCTCATACCATTTTACAGCTTCATGATAATCTTGTTTTACTCCACAACCAAATTCATATATCAATCCAAGGAAATTCATTGCTCCAGCATTGCCTAACTTAACAGCTTTCCCGTACCATTTTATGGCTTCTGTATAATCTTGATCTACTCCACGACCATACATAAACATTACTCCAAGATTACACATTGCCGTATCATAACCTAACTCTGCTGACTTCTCATACCATTTTACAGCTTCATGATAATCTTGTTTTACTCCACAACCAAATTCATATATCAATCCAAGGAAATTCATTGCTCCAGCATTACCTAACTTTGCTGACTTCTCGAACCACTTTTTGGCCTTCTGATAGTCTTGCTCCATGTGTTCACCATAATAATACATTACTCCAAGACAATACATTGCATCAGAGTCACCTAAATCCGCTGACTTCGTGAACCATTTTACCGCTTCATAATAATCTTGTTCTACTCCTTCACCATTACGATACATTTTTCCAAGGTAATACATTGCATTAGCATTACCTAACTTTTCTGCCTTTTCAAACCACTCTTTGGCCTTCAGATCGTCTTGCTTCATGCCTTCACCATAATAATACATTTCTCCAAGGTAATACATTGCATCAGAGTCACCTAACTCTGCTGCCTTCTCAAAATATTCTATAGCCTTTTGATAATCTTGCTTTACTCCTTCACCATTACGATACATTTCTCCAAGGAAATACATTGCATTAGCATTACCTAACTCTGCCGCCTTCTCGAACCATTCTTTAGCTCTCCTAAAATCTTGCTCTACAATCTTACCATCATAAAACAAAAGACCAAACTCATACATTGCATTTGCGTCTCCACTTTTAGCTTTTCTTTCCAACACGTAAAATTTATTATTCATAACCATACACCACCTTCAAACTATCTTTATACAAATACTTTCTAAAACAGACATAACTCTTCTTCACAATATTCTTTAGCCTTCTTATTTATTCTATAACCATTAATTAAATGTATCAATTAAAAAGCTTTTTTGATAGAACTTTATAATTATCCTCTTCACTGCAAACAATATCGAACAACTTTCTATATTCTTCAAAAGAAATTTTAGAACTTGCCTGAAAGAAACCAACAGTAATAACATCTTCATGTAGACTAGGATTCACCATTTTCAAGTCACTTTCTTGATCACCAAGTAAAATAACTCTTTTCCTTTCTGACAATCTATCTCTTATTTCCTTTGGTAGAGAAACTTCATCTTTATTTAAACTATGTATTATATTATCACTTGCACCAATAGCTACACCATTATCAAAAAGGATTTTATTACTACTAATATAAATATTGTCATAAAAACAATTATTTTTTCTTAAAAAACATTCAATGAAGTTTCCTATTCCTGCACTTATTATAATTAGCGGAATACCATTTTTATATAAGAATGTGAGAAACTGTCTTGCATCCTCTCTAAATTCCATAATCCTAAGATCAGAAGCAGCTTTTTCAAATAGATCCTCACTAACTTTATATTTAACAAACAACTCTATATGTTTTCTATACCATTCACTGACCAATTTAGACCTAGTTTCAAAATTCATCGTCTCATCTATCTCAATAGGACGATATTTATCATATAATTTTTGCCTATCAACAACATAATCTTTCGGTACCAAATCACTACCCGCAAGTATTGACCAAGAAGTCTTACTTGCACCATTTGTAATAGTTCTATCAAAATCTGTAACTACAAAGTAATCACTAAAATCTTTAATTGGCAACTTTTTTTTAGTATTATCATTTATTAACATATATTTAGGCCTCCTTTATTTGCTCTATCTTTATATAAATACTTTCTAAAATAGACAGAATCTTTCTCCACTATTATTCTTAAATTTTAATACACTATCCATTATTTCCATTTCATCATCAATTTCATCTTTACTCATATTATTATAGATACTTACTAAATCTTTTAAGACTTTATCATAAGTACTAGATAAATTAACATTATTATTTATTACTAATAATATGTTATATAACCTCTTAAATTTAATTTTTGAATTAGCAGGATAAGTTATAGGACTTTCCAATACTGCTATTTTCTTTAATTTCTCTAATGGAATATCTTTGTATTCACTTCTTATATCACTACATACTTCATCTATTCTATCTTCTATTTCCAAATTACCATTATACTCATATCTCATAACTATCTTCTTCTACCTTTTCCCTTATCTTTCTTAATTTCTTCATAAGAAGCCATTAAATATATATCAGAATTTCCATAAATTAAATCTTCTAAATACCAGTCTCTAATATTCGAAAATATATTTTCAAGTCCTCTTACACCTTGATCTAACACCACAGCCTCTTCCGCTACTGACTCTATAAAAGGTGAATAAGGAGAAGTAATTACACTTTTACCATAAATAGAACATGTTAAAACAAAATTCTTTAGTGGACTAATGCTAGAATTATTAAGTATATTAAAATAATCAGATTTAGTATATTTAGGCATATAATGCACTGTCCCTATCCTTGCAAACAATTCACTTTTGTATCCATAACTTATCCTTGTTTTCATTTCTTCCAAAGAATAATTGGCATAACTACCAGTAATCTCTTGAAAAGCTCCGCATAGTATAAAAGTTACCCTTGAAGTATCAAATTTAATTGTACTACCAGGCTTAGTTTCTAAATAGACTTCTCTTCCTTCTAAATAAGACAATAATTCATCTTGTAATTCCATATTAAACCCTCTATGAGAGTCATCATCATCTATTCTAATTTTATCAAATTCGTCTAATATAACAATTCCCTTTTCTGCTGCTTCTACTTTTCCATTTGCCTTTTTAATTAAGTCAATAAATATATTTTGCAAATCTAAACCCTTATATCCTGCCTGTGTGAACCCAGACAAAGACACACTAACATAAGGTAATTCAAACTTTTTAGCAAGATCACTGACAATCGCTGTTTTACCACCACCAGTAGAAGATATTATAAGAGGAGTAGTTATATTTTTTCTTATAGTTCTACCATCTTCAAATGTTTCAATAACCCTTCTACCATGATAAATATTATTAGCTAGCATCCTTACAGTCTCACCTCTAGCAATAAATTTACCACTAAGATCCTCTACTATATTCTTTAATTTTTTCACACCATCATTTACATTAGAAATAGCAGATACTTCTTCATTTTTTATAGACTTATCATCTTCATCTTTCATCTTTTCTAGAAGAAGAGTTGCTCTCTTATCACCTAACTCTGCTGCCTTCTCAAAGCATTCTATAGCCTTTTGATAATCTTTTTTTACTCCACGACCAAATTCATATATCAATCCAAGGAAATTCATTGCTCTAGCATTGCCTAACTCTGCTGCTTTCTCAAACCACGCTTTGGCCTTCAGATCGTCTTGCTCTACATCTTTACCATAATAATACTTTTCTCCAAGTTTACACATCGCATCAGAATCACCAGATGCAGCCGCTTTTTCATAAGATTCTATAATACTTTGAGGCTCTTCTTCATCTTTCATCTTTTCAAGGAGAAGAGTTGCACTCTTATCACCTAACTCTGCTGCTTTTTCAAGCCATTCTTTAGCTTTTAGTTTATCTTCTTCCACACCATTACCATTTAAATATAATAATCCAAGGTAAAGTATCGCATCAGTGTTACCTAGCTCTGCCGCTTTTTCAAACCATTTCTTAGCTATCTGAAAATCCAAGACAGCACCATTTCCACGGTAGTATAAGAATCCAAGATTAAACATCGCATCAGAGTCACCTAACTCCGCTGCCTTTTCAAACCATTTCTTAGCCTCCTGATAATTATGCTCTACATTATTATATAAAAATCCTAAATATAACATTGCTCCAGTATGTCCTAACCTTGCTGCTTTTTCAAACCATAATTTAGCCATTTCATAGTCTTGTTTATCATAGAACGCTCTACCAATCATGAACATCTCAATTGGATCTCCATCTTTATAACCTAACTTTGCAGCCATTCTATACCATTTTCTAGCTTCTTCATACTTTTCCATACGATACAGTTCTCTTGCTAAATTAAGCATAGCATCCACATTACCACTTTCTGCTTGCATTTCTAGCTCGTCAATTTTCTCATCCATAGCTATATACTCCTTCAGTCACAAATATTATACCATAACTTTTCACATATTTTCTATTTTTTTAAAAAAACAATTGCAGACAACGTCTGCCGTATGATATGCTTATCTTAAGGGAGGAAACTCATGGAATATAATGACATAAGTTTAGCGTTAAAGTCCATTAAAAATATAGTCGGTAGGAGTACGTCCAAAATAGCACTACCAACTCGAATTAAAGAAGACATTCCAAAAGAATTTATAGAAGCATTTGGCCCTGATCTTGGACCGATCAAGTGGCAGGCTTATATAGAAAGTTATCTTGAAATTTTACTATGTCTTAACAGCACAGGAACAACATGGCCAGCCCAGAGCTATTTTGACTATTTGCATCGTGAATTTGAAAAAAGTTATGCCTCGATGCGGTTTATTGCGGAGAAAAAAGCAAACAAAAACTTTATAGAACAAGCAAACTCACAAGCTAGGAAGATTGGAAAAAGAAGATAGAGAAACAGTAATTAATTTAACTGTCTTCTCTTTTTTTGATAAGTAAATATATAAATTTAACAAATCATCTTAATAAAATTTAGCAGAGTAATTGACAATAATTACAGTTATACAATTTTGACTATATATTTTTTAAGCTATAAATTTTTAATTTTTTTTCATAACAATACAAAATCTTATATTTTTATTATTAAAAAATGAAAGAAATAATCTCTTAACTATATACTGGTATTTTTTCACTTTAATACTTTTTTAAATATTGTAAATAATAATAATGTAGTCTGTGAAAATATAAAAAGGAGATGTGTTTTATGTTTTTTAAATTTTTAAAAAACAAATTACTAGTTCTGCTTACTCTATCTTTTCTTATTATTCCCAAAATAACGCTTGCCTATTCAGACTATATTATTGCTGGTGGTGAAAACATAGGTATTGAGCTTAACTCATCAGGTGTTATAATAGTGGGCACTTATGAAGTAGAAGGAAATAATCCAGCAAAAAAAGCAAATCTAAAAAATGGTGATAAGATAATAAAAATAAATAACCAAGAAGTAACAAACATAGAAAATATGCTCGAAGCTATTGAAAATGCAGACAATAAAGAAAATATCACTATTACCTACCAAAGAGGAAATGAAGAAAACACAACTGTTTTA
The DNA here is from genome assembly GCA_944329195.1 of uncultured Bacilli bacterium. GTDB lineage: Bacteria > Bacillota_I > Bacilli_A > RF39 > UBA660 > CAG-302. The sequence goes on from CALVHX010000018.1 coordinate 18,669, forward strand.
GAGCTTAAAAAAGATAAAGATAATGTCTATAAAACTGGATTGTATGTAAAAGATAGCATTACTGGAGTTGGTACCTTAACCTATATTGATCCTAATACTAAACTATTTGGAGCATTAGGACATGAAATAATTGAGAAGACTACTGGTCAAAAACTAGAAATAAAAGATGGCAAAATATATAGTTCAGAAGTCACTGGAGTAACTAGAAGTACTTTAGGAAAACCAGGAGAAAAATCTGCCAAATACGATAGTAATGACGTTTTCGGCTCTGTTTTTGAAAATACAACACATGGTATTTTTGGTAACTATATAGATGATATACCAAATAAAAAATTATATGCTGTTGGCACTGCCGAAGACATTAAAACTGGAGAAGCTACAATTCTAACAGTAGTAGATGGTAACACAGTCGAAGAATTTAATATAAATATATTAAAAGTAAATAGTAATGAAAATGTCACCAAAAATATATTATTCGAAGTAACAGATGAAAATCTTTTAAAAACAACTGGTGGAATCATACAAGGAATGAGCGGTAGTCCAATTATTCAAAATGAACATATCATAGGAGCAGTAACACATGTAGTAGTAGATGACCCCACAAAAGGTTATGGTATACTAATAACAACTATGTTAGAGGAAGCAGAAAATTAAAGAAAGAAGACTTTTTAGTCTTCTTTTACTACAAAGTCTTCTAACTTTCCATTTTCTAACATTATTTTATTTACTTTTTCACTAACATCATCAAGTTTATCAGAACATTCCTTAGCTAGTTTCATAGCCTCTGTATATTTGTTAATAGCATCATCCAAAGGAACTTCCCCACTTTCTAAATCTTTTATAATCTCTTCTAATAATTTAATCTTATCCTCAAAAGTCATATCTTTATTCTTTTCCATTTTTTTCACCTACCTCTACTACTTTACTAGTAATAAAACCATCTTTCAATTCTGATGTGATTAAATCACCACTTTTAATTTTTTTAATACTAGATAAAACTTTATCATTTTCTCTTACAATAGCATATCCTCTATTTAGAGTATTTAAAGGATTCAAAACCTCTAATTGTGATATTATATGTGCCAATTTTTGCTTACTAAATTTATATAACACACTAGGATTATTAATAATGTAACTATTATTAATAGAATATAACTTAATCTTGATATTATCCAAAATTTTAATTATTGCCTTATCCAATCTATCAATCAAAGTATCTAGTTTTTGTTCTTTTATTTCATACATCATCATCGGTTTAGTCAATATATAACTGTTTTTAATATTATCAAGCTTTGTATAATTATTACTAATAATATTATTCAAAGCCGTATAACATCTTCCTCTAGCGGTATCTAAATAAGTAATTATAGTATTGATATCGGGAACTGCCAGCTCTCCAGCCGCTGTTGGCGTTGGAGCGCGAAGATCCGCTACATAATCAGAAATTGTTATATCTATCTCATGTCCTACAGCAGAAATAACAGGTATTTCTGAATCATAAATAGCTCTAGCTACAACTTCCTCATTAAAAGGCCACAAATCTTCTAATGAACCTCCACCACGCCCCACTATTAATGTATCAATATTATAAATGTCTTTTACTTCATTAGCCATTTTAATCTTTTTAGCTATATCATTAGCAGCCTCATTTCCTTGTACTAAAGCAGGAAATAAAATTGTTTCACAAATAGGGAATCTTCTCTTTATAGTTGTCAAAATATCCTTAATCGCCGCTCCCGTTGGAGAAGTTACAATTCCTATTCTTCTTGGAATCCTTCTAATCTTTTTCTTTTTCGCCTTATCGAATAGTCCCTCTTTAGATAGTTTTTCTTTAAGCTGTTCAAATGCAACATACAAAGCACCAATTCCATCTTCCATCATCTCTTCTACATATATTTGATATGCACCAGACGCCTCATAAACATCAATCTTACCACTAACTAAAACCTTCATACCATCATTTGGAATAAACCGCATATTTCTATTGTTAAAAGAAAACATAACAGCGGCTATTCTGCTATTTTCATCTTTCAAAGTAAAATAGTAATGACCACGTGAATGAGCCTTAAAGTTAGAAATTTCTCCTTTAAGATATACCTTACGAAGAAGATAATCTTCACTTATAATTTCTTTTATATATTTGTTTATTTCAGAGACAGTAACATAATTATTATTATTCATTATCTTCCCTTTCGTGATATATCTTATCTAAAACACCATTAATCATTTTTTCCACTTTTTCATCAGAATATTTTTTCGATAATTCAATAGCTTCATTTATACAAACTAAATCTGGAGTATCAGTATAAATAAGTTCATATACTGCCATTCTAATAATTGCCTGATCAGTTAAACCAAGTCTCTCTATTTTCCAATTAGTCATATATTTACCAATATACGCATCAATATCCTCCATGTTGTCAATAACACCACTTACTAAAGAATTTAAAAAGGAAATATCAATTTTCTTTCTTTCCTCTAAATCAGTATATTCTAGTATTTCATCAGTAACTTCTGAAATATTATATTTAATTTTATTTTTGTTATACAAAAATATTTGATATAACACAGTCATAGCCTTTTCTCTTGTCATTGTTCTATTTGATTTCATAACTACATCTCCTCGTATTTAATTATATCAAAAAAAAGATAGGTTGAAAATATATTCTTTTCATTTTAATATGATAAAATAAGTATACAAAAGTTCAAACTACCTTACACTTTTTTTAATAAGTTTAGCATGTACGACAGTTCTTTCAGTATCAGAATAACAAGTACTTAATGTGAGTATCTTATCATCAGTAGTAAGATTAGTATCAAAGTCATGTATACTTCTTCCTCTTATAGTATCCAAAAATTCCTGATAATCACTATCGTTATCAAAATCAGTAGTAATATAGTAACTTTCCTCTTCTATTTTATATACTGAAAATATTTGCCACAACGTATTTTCTTCTTCTGTTGATAATCTGATAATATGGTTATCCTTATTACTATACCAAGCAGATTTAAGTGTCTTACTCAAAGAACCAAACATCGTTTTATCAAGTCTACTATGAGCATATAAAATAGTATTTTTATTATCAAGATTATCATTATTTCGATAATCCATAAATACCCATCCAGCTTCATTATATGTCTTATCATAAGAATGATCTAGATAAAAATCATTATCTTCATATTGCACAAAAGGATAATTTATATTCGTATTATTAACATTAATCCAACCGACAGTATCAGAATTAATATTTTTAAGATTTGTAAAATCGACATCAATAAGTGGAAAAGTAATGTAATACCAATAATCACTAGTTTCATCTTCATCTTGATTTACTAGCTGTGTATTCTCATCATCTTCTTTTTCTATAATTTCAGTATTAGCTTCAATATTGTCGACTATTTTGGAAGTTTCATTATTATCATTTGCCCATAAAAATATTTTAACTGCACTTATCGAAAAAACAGATACAAATATTATAAGTAATAAAACCCAAACCCACTTTTTAGCTCTTCTTCTTTTTCTCTTTACTGTCACTGTCTTTTTAACTTTTCCCTTTCTATCACTACTATCTTCTATACCATCAAAAGATTTAAAATTACTGGCATGCTTTGGAATATATTCATTTTCAAAATTCATACTCTTACCATTGTCATCCATACCATCACCAATATTATTATACTAATATTTTAAATTATTTACAAGCAAAAATCAAACTCAGGGTGTAAAAAATTTTTGTAGGTAAATTGTCATTATATATCAATATGCTAATTTTGTCTTTAATGAAGATAAAA
>CALVHX010000019.1 GCA_944329195.1 uncultured Bacilli bacterium
ATCTTCGACATATTCATTATACTACATAACCTTGTGTTTGAAAATACCTTTACCCCCTATAATCTAGTACACAGCGATTTTTTATATAAATTTAGACGAATTAAATATACAGTTATAAGATTTGCTTAATTTAAGTTTATACCTTTATTTAAGCACTAAATCTTTACGAAAAAAATGCTTTTTTCATGAAAAAGACTAGATTTTTTAAAATTCTAGTCTAATTTAGAAATAAATATTTAATTATATAGGTTCTTTTAGCCTTACATTTTTACATTGTGGTATTTTATCATAATACGTTCTAACATCATTATTTGTAATGATTAAGCTATAAAACCAGTTCGTAACTACAAACTAATTGCTTTCCTTTTCTTTTATAGCAGCTTGTGCAGCAGCAAGCCTTGCTATTGGTACTCTATATGGTGAGCACGATACATAGTTTAAGCCAATATTATGGCAAAACTCTACTGAAGATGGTTCACCACCATGCTCACCACATATTCCTAGTTTAATATTTGGTCTAGTACTTCTTCCTTTTTCTACAGCCATTTTTACAAGTTGCCCTACTCCTACTTGGTCTAATTTAGCAAAAGGATCAATTTCATATATTTTATTTTGGTAATATGCATCTAAGAACTTACCGGCATCATCTCTGGAAAAACCAAATGTCATTTGTGTCAAATCGTTTGTTCCAAATGAGAAAAATTCTGCTTCCTTAGCGATTTCATCGGCAGTTAATGCTGCTCTTGGGATTTCTATCATTGTACCAATATGGTATTCAATGTCTGAGTTCTTTTCTTCTTTAACTTTCTCTGCCGTTTCGACAACTATATCTTTTACAAACTTTAATTCTTTTGCTTCTCCTACTAGAGGTATCATTATTTCAGGAACTATATTGTAGCCATTTTCTTCCTTGACTTCGATTGCTGCTTCCATCAAAGCTCTCGTTTGCATTTTAGCTATTTCTGGATAAGTGACTGCTAGTCTGCATCCTCTATGACCCATCATTGGATTAAATTCATGCAATTCAGAACATTTGTTTTTTAGATGCTCTACTGTAACATTCATCTCTTTTGCCAAAGCTATAATATCTTCTTCTAAAGTTGGTAAAAATTCATGAAGTGGAGGATCTAAATACCTTACAGTCATAGGTAGACCTTTTAACTCTTTATACATTGCTTTAAAGTCCCCTTTTTGGAAAGGTATTAACTCGTTTAGAGCTTTTTCTCTTTCTTCTACTGTCTCAGATAAAATCATTTTTCTTATTTTTGGTATTCTGTCTTCCTCAAAGAACATATGTTCTGTACGGCAAAGTCCAATTCCTTCGGCACCTAGTTCAATTGCTTTTCTAGTATCTCTTGGGTTATCTGCATTTGCTCTTACTTTTAATGTTCTTTTTTCATCAGCCCAAGCCATGATCCTTCCAAAATCACCACTTACAGTAGCTTCATTAGTAGGTATATCTCCTACATATATTTTACCAGTGTTACCATCTAATGAAATATAATCTCCTTCGTGGAAAGTGTGTCCTCCTAAAGTAAACTCTTTCTTTTCTTCATTAATAGAAATAGCTCCGCATCCTGCAACACAGCAAGTTCCCATTCCTCTTGCTACTACTGCTGCATGTGAAGTCCTTCCGCCTCTTACAGTCAATATTCCTTGCGAAGCAACCATTCCTTCAATATCTTCAGGAGTAGTTTCTAATCTTACTAATACTACTCTTTCACCTTGTCCACCTTTACCTAATCTTTTGGCTTCTTCAGCTGTAAATACTACTTTACCAGCGGCCGCTCCTGGTGATGCCGGTAGGGCCTCTCCAACTACTTCCGCTTCTTTTAGTGCTTTAGGGTTGAAAGTTGGATGAAGTAGCTGATCTAAACTTTTGGCGTCTATTCTAAGAAGCGCTTCTTCAGGAGTAATCATTCCTTCATCAACTAGATCACAAGCAATTTTAATTGCTGCATGAGCAGTTCTTTTGCCACTTCTTGTTTGTAAGAAATATAATTTCCCCTCTTCTATAGTGAATTCCATATCTTGCATGTCACGGTAGTGATTTTCCAATTTGTTAGCTAATTTCATAAATTCTTCGTAACATTCTGGCAAGTCCTCTTTTAATTTAGTAATAGGTTCTGGAGTTCTAATTCCTGCAACAACATCTTCTCCTTGTGCATTAATTAAATATTCACCATAAATTCCTTTTTCTCCCGTTGCTGGATCTCTAGTAAAGGCAACTCCTGTACCTGAAGTATTTCCCATATTACCAAATACCATCGATTGTACGTTAACTGCGGTTCCCCAATCGCCAGGTATATCATTCATTCTTCTGTAGACGATAGCGCGAGGATTATCCCACGATCTAAACACAGCTTTTACTGCTCCCATTAGTTGTTCTTTAGGGTCTTGGGGAAATTCTTTTCCATCCATGTGTTCACTATAAACTTTCTTAAATCTTACAACTAATTCTTTCAAATCATCAACAGTAAGTTCAGTATCGTAATGTACTTTTCTTTCTTCTTTTAATTCGTCGATGATTTTTTCGAAGAATGATTTATTAACTTCCATAACAACATCTGAATACATTTGAATAAATCTTCTGTAAGAGTCATATGCAAATCTTGGATTATTTGTCTTTTTAGCAAACCCTTCTACTGATATATCATTTAGACCTAAATTAAGAATAGTATCCATCATACCAGGCATAGATGCTCTTGCACCACTTCTTACAGATACTAAAAGTGGTTCTTCAGTATCTCCAAATTTCTTTCCTTGCAATTTTTCCAATTCTTCCAAGGCGTTGAAGATTTGCTTTTCAATTTCTTCAGTTATTTTTTTACCATTTTCATAATAACTAGTACAAGCTTCTGTCGTAATGGTAAATCCTTGAGGTATTGGCAATCCTAAATTAGTCATTTCAGCCAAGTTAGCACCTTTACCACCAAGTAAGTTTCTCATATCTTTGTTGCCTTCTTTAAAGGCGTACACATACTTTGTCATTTTCATTTCACCTCACTCTAATATAGTATCAAAAAGTAGGTAAAAAAACAATAAAAAGAAGATAATTTTACTAATTATTTGACAAAAAAAGAAACTATATATGAATATAGTCCCCAAATGATTATCTCTTACTGAATTGTGGTGCTCTTCTGGCTGCTTTTAATCCATATTTCTTTCTTTCTTTAACACGTGAATCTCTAGTTATAAATCCATTTGCTTTAAGAATTTTTCTATACGAATCTTCGTTACTTTCGTTTCCTTGGTCATATACTAATAAAGCCCTTGTAATTCCTAGTCTAATAGCACCAGTCTGACCTGTAAAACCACCACCAGTTACAGTAGAGTCAACATCGAAAGTATTTTCATTATTAGTCACTACTAACGGTTGCTTTAAATCCATAACAAGTGTTGCATAAGGCATGTACTCATTGACATCTCTACCATTTACAGTTATTTTGCCAGTACCAGGAGTCAATGTAACTCTAGCTACAGAGCCCTTTCTTCTACCAGTTCCAGTAAAAACTCTTTTTTCTTTGGCCATTATTTATTTCCTCCCATTTCTATTTCTTGTGGTTTTTGTGCTGCATGTGGATGCTCACTTTCAGCATATACAAATAACTTTTTATACATTTGTCTTCCTAATCTGTTGTGAGGAAGCATACCTTTTACGGCTCTTTCTAGCATCTCAACTGGATAATTTTCCCTCATCTCTTTAGCAGTTCTCTCTCTTAATCCGCCAACATATCTAGAGTGATCATAATACATCTTATTTTCTAATTTGTTTCCAGTAAGAGCTACTTTACTGGCGTTAACGATAATAACATAATCCCCACAATCGACATGAGGCGTATATGTCACCTTATGTTTTCCTCTTAATAATACAGCAGCTTTACTTGCAACTCTACCTAGCGGAATGTCTTTAGCATCGATGACATACCAATTTCTGTTAACTGTTTCTTTACTTTGCATAAATGTGCTTTTCATTTTCTATTCTCCTTCATTTTTAAAAGTTAGTTTTCAAATATTAAGTGTTCCCAATACCTAATACCCTCCAACAAAATGTACCGATTATGATTTTACTATCATTTTATGATTTTGTCAAGATGTTTAACCATTTTAATTTATACTGTTTAACCATTTTAATTTATACTGTTTAACCATTTTAATTTATACTGTTGTTGATATTTGATTTATTTTATTTTAAGTATTAACTATTCATTGTATTCGTTTAGAAATTTATTAAAAGAAATGGCTATATCTTTTGGTAAAATTTGTTCTAGTTCTTCTAAAGGTGCTTCTTTCATTTTAGAAATAGTCTTATATTTTTTTAATAGTTTTGTTTTTCTTGCTTCACCTATTCCATCGATATTATCTAATATAGTAGATAGCGCTCCCTTACTTCGTATGTCTTTGTGATAATTGATTGTAAAGTTATGAACTTCATTTTGCATTTTTGTAAGTAGTAAAAAAAGATCGCTTCGCTTATCTATGCTTATTTCAGTAATAGGATTTAAGCCTAATAGTACATTGGTGTTGTGCTTATCGTCTTTTTTTAGACCTGCTACTGGAATATCTAATGCCAAAGATGTTATTACTTCTCTAGCAGCATTTATTTGCCCAATGCCTCCATCGACAATTATTAAGTCTGGTCTTTCGAGGTTTTCTTTTAAAACACGGAAGTATCTACGATAAATTACTTCGCGCATTGTTCCATAATCATCATTAACATCACTTGTTATTTTAAATTTTCGGTAATCATTTTTTGATGGTTTCCCCATTACAAAAACGACCATTCCAGATACATTATAATTTCCAAAAAGGTTGGAATTATCAAATATTTCGATTCTGTCTGCCTTATCTAAATGAAGTTTTTCTTTTAATTCTTCCAGTGATTTACTTATTTTGTCTTCGTCTTCTTTAATATATGTCATCTGTTCTTCATAATATATTCTTGCATTATCAGTAGCTAAATCTAGTATTTTTTTCTTTTCTCCCTTAATAGGGGTTAAAAATTTAATATTAAAGGCTGAAGTAAATGCCTCTTTATTGATAATTTCTGGTACTAAAACTTCTTTGGGGTTAGATACATTTTTACTGTAAAAATTTGAAATATATGATGATAGTTCTTCTTCTTCTAAATCGATCATTGGGAAAATGTTCCTCTTTCTATCTAGCAGTTTTCCTCCTCTTATGAAAAGGATTTGAATGCTTATGTAATTGTCTTTTGAAAAATATCCTATGACATCAATATTTATGTTATCTGCCAGTTCAACTTTCTGTTTTTCGGTTGTTATGTTGATATAATCTAATAGATTTTTATATTCTAATGCTTTCTCGTACTCCATTTTTTCAGAATATTTATTCATTTGATCAATTAATTTATCGGTTACAACTTTAGTATTTCCATTTAGAAATGAAATGATTTCATTTTTCATACTCTTTATTTTCTCTTCATCTATTTCCTTTGTACAATAGCCTAAACACTGTCCTATATGATAGTAGAGACACTCTTTCTTTTGGTATGTTTGACATTTTCTTAAGGGGTATATTCTATTTAATATTTCTACTGTCTTTTTTGCCGCTGCTACATTTGGATATGGACCAAATAAATTATTTTTGGATTTTTTGATATTTATTTTTCTTACTGTTCTAAGCCTTGGCACCTTTTCGTTTGTTAGTTCAATGTAAGGGTATGATTTATCATCACGATATAATATATTATATTTGGGATTATATTTTTTAATTAGATTTATTTCCAGTAAGAGACTTTCCATTTCGGTGTTTGTAACAATATATTCAAAATGATCTATTTCTCTTACTAACATCATCGTCTTTCCTGTATGCTCTCTTTGAAAATACGATGATAGTCGATTCTTTAAATTTTTACTTTTTCCGACATATATGACAATGTCTTCTTTATTTTTCATTAGATAACAACCAGGTAAATGAGGTACTAATGATAGCTCTTCTTTAAACATAACTAATCACCTTCTAATTATATAAGAAAAAACCCTTTCGGGTCTATATTTATAATGGCGGAGTAGGAGGGATTTGAACCCTCGCAGCAGTTTCCCGCTCTACACCCTTAGCAGGGGCGCCTCTTCAGCCTCTTGAGTACTACTCCTTGACTACATAGATAATTTTATATTAAATTAAAGAAAAAGTCAACTGATTTTAGACATTTTTGTATCTTCTTTATCCTTATATATTTCGATCATTTTTATTACTATTTTTTTTATTTCTTCGGCATCTTCGGTATTAACTAAAATATTATCGTATTCTTCTATTTTATTACTTATTTCTTTATTATCTAACAGATATTCTGTTACTTTTAGTTCCTTATTATAAGCTTTTTCTATCTTACTTATATTGTCTTTATTTTTGGTCATTGCTACAACAGTATTATACTTTCCATCATCTTCATAAAAGACATAATTAGTACTGATACTTGATGCCTTCATTGTATCATAGTCTTCAAACGAACCATCTTCTAATAAGTATATTATATTGGACGATAGTATCTTGCTTTCCTTATCATCATATATACTATACACTAGTCTGCCACATATAAAACCACATAGAACTGATAAAAAAATAGGAAATACTATCTTTTGAATTTTTGCTTTCATCTTATCACCAAAAATAGTATATCCTAAATATTTATATTTTTTTGTCGAATTTTATTTTACTATCCAAGCAGTACAAATATCACCAGAAGTTCCCTCATAGAAAAATACTATATTGCCATCTGTTCCGGCAGAAGTATCTTGTTCACAGCGGATATCATTTATGACTGCACCTTCCCATCCTGAAGGCACAGCTACTTCTAAATACTCTCCTGTGGTAATTACTTTTTGCTCCATAAAATATGTTATTTCATCTTCAGTCCACCTAAGTGTTATCATATTACCTATTTGTTCGGTGTTTGCTTTAGGAACTGTTATGTTAAATCCATAGTCATTATCTGAATAGATGTTTTTTAGTGTCATCCTGATATTGAAATATTCTGTCTCTTCTATCGTATATTCATTGACGGAAAAAGAAACATCGCTAAAAGGTACTTCAAATTCTTTTTGATAGTCACCATAGATTAATTTTTTGTTATTTTCATTTAGATATAATTGCTTTTCTTCACCATCAGCATACGAAAAATGAATAGAGGGAACAGAATTATATTCTTCTTCGGTAACATTTACTAATTTCTTCTCTTTAATATCTGTCATAACATTATCAATTATGAGTGCTTTATCTGTAATTAGTACGGTATTTAAATATGCATCGTCTGTCTTATTAGAAAGTTTAACAGTAAGATCTATTAAAAAAGCCGCTATTACAAAGGCAATAGATGCTGCCAAAATAATTTCGACGGTTAAATAGCCTTTTTTATTTAGTTTTTTCATTTTATCACCTTACCTTTAAAGTATAGTAATAGCAGTCGTCCACGTCTTTTTGTAGTTCAACAATGATAAAATAAGTATAGTTTTCTGGAATGATATTTTGCGATATATAATTTAAGTATTCAATAAATGTTTCATTATCCGAACTATTAGGATTTCTATTTGATAATAAATCCGGTAGATCGGTAATATCGATTCCATAAAACTCCATATTGGCAAAAATTAAATATGCATTTACTTTCTGATTAGGATCATATTCATCAATAATGGTATTAACATATTCACTTATTTCAGAGTATTTGTAAGTTAAAAGAATTGGAGTACCATCTGATGCTAAATCACTAATATAATCATTTTTAATTACGATATCGTTAATTCCTTGAGCTATATATGCTGCATCTATATCATAATACTTATTTCTTGTTTCATATGCTGTCGACATTCTATTTAGTCCCGTAAATAGAGTTACAAGAACGGTAGAAATTATCACAGAAACTACTACAACTTCCGCGAGCATGAAGCCTCTACTGTCATTTTTCATCAATTTTATCACCTTTTTACTATTGCTATTTAATTAATTATATTATATAATATTTGTAGAATAAAATCTAGTCTTTTTTAAAAGAATGAAATGAGGGAGAATATGCAAAATAATATCGATTTTACGAGAATGCCTGTCGTTAATGCTGTAAATACTATTATTATTACTGCTGTCAATGCTGGTGCTAGTGATATTCACTTCGATCCAACTGATGATGGTATTAAAATTAGATTTAGAGTCGATGGTATTTTGGGTACTTATGCACTTCTTCCCAATGAAATCAAACAAAACATTATTACAAGAATTAAGATTATGGCTGGAATGAATATTACAGAGACTAGACTACCACAAGATGGTGCCATTAAGGATGCTATCAATGGTAAGGATTTAGATTTGAGAGTATCTTCGCTTCCTACTAAAAGAGGAGAAAAAATTGTTATAAGAATTCTAGATTATTCGATGAGTTTAAAAGGAATTGAGTATTTATATTTTAGTGAATCTAACTATAATAAAGTTATTAAAATGTTGGAATCTCCTAATGGTATTATTTTGGTTACAGGTGCTACTGGTACTGGTAAAAGTACAACTTTGTATTCCTTTCTACAAAAACTTAATGTCGAAGGAGTTAATCTAGTTACAGTAGAAGACCCCGTAGAGATGGATATTAAAGGTATTAATCAAGTTCAAGTAAATAGTGATATTGGTCTTGATTTTGCAACTGTTCTAAGAAGTATATTAAGGCAAGATCCAAACGTTATTATGATTGGAGAAATAAGAGACTCCGAGACAGCTCAAATAGCGGTAAGAGCATCTATTACTGGACATTTGGTTCTATCTACGATTCATACGAATAATTCTCTTAACACAATTGAAAGATTGCTTGATATGGATGTCGAAAGGTATTTGCTTGCCTCTGCTCTTACAGGTATTGTATCACAAAAGTTAGCAAGAAAATTATGTGATGTATGTAAAAAGAAAAGAGCTGTTACTGTAACTGAAAAAAACTTGTTTAAAGCTGTACTTGGCATAGATGTCAATGAAGTATATGAACCTGTCGGATGTCCTAATTGTAGTCATGGATATCGAGGTAGAATTGCTATTCAAGAGGTTCTCTTTATTAATCAGGACATTAGAGATGCTATTAGCGCAGGTATTAGAAAAGATGAGCTTCGTAAGCTTGTCTATAGCAAAGATGTTATTACGATGCTTCAAGATGGTTTATTTAAGGTTGTTGCTGGTTTCACGACAACTGAAGAAATCCTCAAGTTAATCGAAATCGAGGATGAGGATATTGGTTTTAAATAAAGTTTCTATCTTTGAATGAGCCTCTATTTATGGATTATATTCTAACTTTTAAAGAGTATAATCTTTTTTACTATAATACATGCATCATATTATGAAAAAAAGAATTAACTTAAGTAATTCTCTAATTTTTATATCATTAACTTAATATTTTATCTTTATAATCGGATACTGGTCTGTATGTTAATCTATGATATTTAGTTATGCCATAGTTTTTGATTGCCTCAATATGTTTTTTTGTTCCATACCCCTTATTATGAGCTAGATCATACATTGGATATTTTTTATCTAATTCGTACATCATTTTATCACGCGTTACTTTGGCAATAACAGAAGCTGCCGCAATGGAAATAGATTTTGAGTCTCCTTTGATAATACTTGTCGTAGGAATATCTATATCTAACGGCATAGCATCAATTAAGACATGCTCTGGTTTTAGGTTGGTGTTTTTAATTGCCTCTTTCATAGCTATTTTAGTTGCCTCATAAATATTTACTTCGTCTATTTTCTGTTCACTAACTATTCCTATACCGATAGCGACGGCCTTTTCTTTTATTATTTTATAAAACTCATTTCTTTTCTTTTCCGATAGTTTTTTAGAATCGGTCAGTCCAGCTAATTTGAATTTTTTTGGGAGAATAACACAGGACGCTACTACCGGTCCTATTAGCGGACCTCTTCCAACTTCATCAACTCCACCTATCAATGTTATACCTTTATTATATAATTCTTTTTCATATTTGTATAAGTCATCCATTATTTCCACTTCTTTACTATATTTGATATTTGTTTTTGTCTTTGAAATGAAGTGACATTATTTATTTCTTCACGTAATTTATTTGCTTGTTTTTCTGGAGTCATTTTATTCCTATCATGCTTTTTCTCTTCGGCATTAAACATTTTGGCAATGAATTTTTTTTCTCGTTCACGCGCTTTTTTTACTCCATTATCATGATTAGCACTCCAAGTTCTATCAAATACTTTCATCAGGTCTTCTTGTCTATTCATTATTATCACCTACATTTATTATAATGTATTTTTATTATTTGTTCAAGAGAAAAACTATCAATTAATACATACCTTGTATTTTCTTGATAGTCTCATTACTCAAGGTCGATAGTTTCCAATTACCAGAACTATCTTTTTTTACTTCAAAATCGATTGTGTATGTTACTTTATCTTTTACTCTTTCTAGATTGTCTAGTTTAGTGTTATTGTATTCTTCAACTGTGTAGTCTTCTTTATCGCGATAGTAATCAGTTGTTTCATTAATGGCTTTTTTATAATCTAATACTTCTATTTCTGCCCTTATAGTAGCGGTATCGCCATCTATTCTTTCATCTTTTATTTGATATGCTAAACTTTTATATTGTTTCTCTATTAGAGTTCGATAGCGCTCTTTTTGGGTATCAGTTAGGGTCTCATCCTCGATGACAGAGTCTATACCTTTTTGAATATCACTATCTAGCCTTTGATATTTACTGAGTAGATCTTCTACTTTAGATGTAGGACTATTTGAAAGTGAACAGCCTACTAATAATAGTAAGAATATAAATATTCCTAGTATTTTTTTCATATTATCACCTATTTATATTTTTACTATTTTTTTATATTTTATACTAAAAATTATATTTATTTATAATATTTATTACCTTTTCTTTGCTGTAACCGCTTGTTAACAAATGATTATATATTTTATTTTTTAGTGCAATTCCACTATGTTTTTTATTTGTGCGAATATCTTTTTCAATTATTTTTTTCATTTTATTTTCGACGGTTAGTTCATCTATTAGATTAATATTTTTTTCGATAATGGATGGTGAAACTCCTAATCTATCTAGTTCCATCTTTATTTTATAATCACCCATTGTCGTAAAATTTAATTTGTCTTTAATAAAGGCAATTGCAAAGCGGTCATCGTCCAAATATCCTTTTTGGATTAATTTTTCTACCACTTGCTTTATTATATCAGTGCTGACTTTCTTTCTTTCTAAATATATCTCGATTTCTTTAATACTCCTCAAACGAAGAGAGATATATTTAATGGCCATTTCTACAAATTTATATACTTCATTGTCGCTATTTATTTTACTATATAAATTTACATCTATTTCTTTTTTTAGTAGCAATTCGTTTTCTGTAATTACAGGTTCATATAATTCTAATACTTCTCCATTTGATAAATATATATTGTATCTTTCTTTGCCAATAAATTCGTATTTTAATATCTGCATTATTCCTCCCTAAAAGAAAAAGAAAGTGTTACACTTCTTTTCTACTTTCTTTTCCAAATTTCTTTTTTTCTTCAATCATTGTCATAGTTATGTTATCATCTATCTCTGCTAGAGCATTTGGATCGATGTTAGATAGTATGACACGTTCCTTGACAGCATCTATTATTACTTTTCCCCATATTATTCCATTCTTAATTGTCAAATCATTGAACATATCAGGAGTGATCATTTTAAAGAAATAGCCAAAGAGTAGTCTTTTTGTGGCTAATACTATTCTTTTGTCAGTCAAGACGACTATATTAGTGTTGAAAATCTCATAGCTTCTAAAATTTTTCTGAGCTACAAAAACATATAATATCTTTTCATCTGAGCCTATATATTTAGCGGCTACTTTGGCATGCGATCTTAATCTAAACGCCACGGTCAAAGGGTATTTTCTTTTAAATTCTTTTACCCTACTATATAACTCATTGAACATTGCTATCTACCTTAATATTTTCTTCAATAAATGATACTAATTCATCCTTTTCTACATATTCCCCAATTGAATCTACTACTATGTCTCCATATAACAATAATGTTGTTGGAGTTCCCCAATTTTGATTCTTTAAGTATGTATTTGAGTCAATAAGTTCCGATTGCTCTTCACTACTTAAGTTACTTAAATTGATATAATTTATTGGAATATTATATTCATTTGCTACTTCTTCTAGTATTGGTTCGTATGCCTCACAGTAAGTACATCCATCTCTAACAATTACTACTAGAAACGCTTTTTCTTGGTTTAGTTTTTCTTCGTATTCAGAATAAGATATTTCAGTAAATCCAGCCTCTCCTTCTAAAGTCAGTGGTAAGTCGATATCTAATTTTGGATTCTTTTGTATTGTCACAATCATAGCCACTATTAATAGAACTACGACTAATAATACTAAAACAATATCTCTCTGTTTTGATGTTAATTTAAAACTCTTTTTTTGACTGTTTGATTCTGTCTTTACAGGAGAATCCTTTACCATAGTTTTTGCTTTTTCTACATTTTGTTTTTTTATGTTTTGTTCTTTCTTTTCTTCTTTTAATGTATTTGTCTTATTTTTTTGAACGTTATTTTTTTCACTCTTTTTAACATTTGATTTATTATTGTTATTATTATTTTTTTTGTTTTTTGAACCTTGATTTGCCATATTTATTTCCTCCTCAATTAGTATTCTACACTTAAAAATGCAAAAAAGCAAGTTTTTTGTCTTACTTTTACTATTTTTTATTCTGCATTTTGAATAGCTTCTGCCGATATATATCCAGAGTAAGTAGCATCGGCATATGTATTATCCGCTATTTCGCCATCAATCCATACATACACACGATATGTATAATTTGTAGCAGTAGAGCTTAAGTCAATATTTGTTGCTAAAGTTATTCTGTCAGTCGATGTTAATACACCTTCCGCTATAATAGTTGATTCTTGATCCAATATCCTTAAAGCAGTATATTTTAGTGCTCCTGTCAATATATCGGTATCCGTTCCTGCCGTATTGGTATTTAGATATAACGAGCCTTTACCAGAAATTCCTGTGCATCTATTGTTTAGCCCTAAAGTTACTTCAGCATACAGTCCATCTGTATAGGAAGTGCCAAGTTTAAGTGACTCGGAAGATCCTGCTCCTATTTCCTGTCCTATACCATAATCTATAGTAAAGCATCCGGTACTACCAGAAATATTTATATTTCCACTTTGCCAAGTAAACCAAGCGTAAGTAACACCCGCTATGGCAGCTACAAATAGGATTACGCCGATAATTGTCCCGACAATTTTTGCTTTTTTCATACATAACTCCTTTGCTTTTATCTTGTTTAAATTATATCATAATTTTCATGCTATTACAATATAAACAAAATTTTTTTAAAGAAAAAAGACTATTGACACCGATTGTCAATAATCTTTAAGTCTTTATTTCCCTGCTGGTAATTGTTGGGTAATACAGTGAATATTACCACCACCTAATAATATTTCCCTAGCATATATAGGTTCAATTACACGATCAGGATATAATTCTTTTAATGTTTTAATGGCAAGTTCATCGTTTGGATCTCCAAAAACAGGAAGGGCAATGAAGCCATTACCAGTATAGTAGTTTACATAAGATGCGGCCATACGGTCACCTTCTTCACGTGGTAATGTTCCATCAACACTATCAACGCCAAGTGATTCTTCTTTTGTAATTAAAACTGGAGATGGTACCAATAATTTATGAATTTCTAATTTTCTACCTTTGGCATCAGTAACACTGCTTAAGTATTCATAAGCTTCTTTACTTCTTGCATATTGTGGATCGTTTTCATCATCGGTCCAAGCAAGTACTACTACTCCCGGACGAACAAAATTACACATATTATCAACGTGACCATTAGTTTCATCATTGTAAATTCCATTTGGAATCCATAATACTTTTTCACAATTTAAGTATTCACATAATACTTTTTCGATTTCTTCACGTGACATTTTAGAATTACGTCCTTCTGATAACAAACATTCTTCTGTTACCATAACAGTGCCTTCACCATCGACGTGGATCGATCCACCTTCTAAGATAAAGTCATCCAAGCGATAACTATCAACGCGCTCTAATTCACACATTTTTTGAGCAATTTTATCGTCTTGATCCCAAGGAAAGTATAAACCATCGACTAAGCCACCCCAAGCATTGAATGTCCAATCAACTCCTCTTACTTCACCTTGATCGTTGACAACAAAAGTTGCACCACAATCACGAATCCAAGAATCATCATTTGACATTTCAACTACACGAACATAGTCAGGTAGTAAGTGGCGGGCATTACTATATTGGCCCCGACTTACACACATTGTAACTGGTTCGTATTTGCCGATTACAGAAGCTACTTTTACGAATACTTCTTGAGCTGGTTTTCCTCCTAAACGCCAGTTGTCTGGGCGTTCAGGCCAAATAATATATGTTCCTGCATGTTTTTCAAATTCAGCAGGCATTCTAAATCCGTCTTGTTTAGGCGTTGTATTTAATCTTTTCATTTTATCCCTCCTACTTTGCTTCTATTTTTTCTTTTTTCTTATCATCTTTGATGCGGGATACTAAAATTTCTTGAATTATTAGTGATACCACAACACCAAGGATAAGTGGCAAATTAGCCATTATTGATTCATAAGTGAAGTCAATAAATAATGTAAATATTATAGAAAGTATTAATAATACAAGTGGTACAAATGTAAACACTTTAGTCATTACGCTGCCACCAGGTACTTTATATACTCTCTTCGTTTTGTCAGTTTTTCTTAACTTCAAGAATGCTAAGAAAAGCGGAACATATGATAACAATAATGTTACTAAACTTAATGAGAAGAATGTCCAGAATAAGTTACTAGCTTCGTCTGATACATAACTTAAAATTATTCCGACGATAATGATAAATGTTGCGACAATACCATTCATATATGATGCCATATATGGTACGCCTTTTTTATTGGTTTTAGAGAATATTTTTGGAAGTCCTCCATCATCAGCTGAATATTTAGCAACTGAATTAACACCAAATGACCATGATACAATATTAGCAACCATTGTATAAATAAACATTAATCCAGCAACTATTACAACCGCTCTAATTACAACATCAGATACACCTAAATTACCTAATAATATAGCAAAACTTTCAGTAATACCAGCTACTTCAGCATCTTCTAAGCTCATTGAAATATTAATACCAGTTGCAGGTAAAATATAGAATATAGCCATTAAAGTACCACCAATGATTAATGCTTTTGGTATATCGCGTTTTGGATTTTCCATATCATCTGTGAATGTTGCTACGACCTCAAACCCTAAGAAATTAAATATTATTATTGAAACGAATGATAATCCAGCCAAGTCAAGACTTGGGAATAGGTCCGCTACGCTTTCAATAGGATTAGCACTTTGGCCTGTTTTGATAAATGTATAAATTCCTAAAGCACCTAGTGCAAGGACAAATACGACTTTAAAAACAGTACCTAAATTTACTAATTCTTTGGTATCACTTACCCTTAAGTTACCTAGCAAACAAACAAGCCAAGTATAACCTAATTGAAGTACTAATAGCCATATTAGTGATAATTCGATATCGAATATTCCCGCTACTACGTCAGTTACGGCTACAGCAAGTGATGCTATCCAAAGTGGGAAATTAATCCAATAATTCCATGCTACACGTCCGGCCCATTTTTTACCAAATGCTTTTTTTACCCAATCATACATTCCACCTTCAGATGGGAATGTTGATCCGAGTTCGGCTGCTATCATACCATATGGTAGACAGAAACCAATAATTAGTAATATCCACCAGAAATATTGGGAATTACCAATTGCGGCAGTTGGAGCAACTGATTCGACTACAAGTGTTATACACACGGTCGCTAGAACTGCGTCTATCAATTTAAATTTCTTTTTCTTCTTTTCCATTACTCCTCCATTATTCTCCTAACTTTTCATGACATACTTTTGTTGTTTCTTCCATTTTATCCATAAAATATACTAGTAGTGCACGCATAGCTGTTAGACGATTTTCAGCTTGATCAATTACAATCGAATATTCAGAATCGATTACTTCATCTGTTACTTCTTCGCCTCTAGTGGCAGGCAAACAATGCATAAATTTAACATGTGGTGAAGCTTTTTTGATCATATCCATATCAACCTGATATTTAGGATAGAAGATGCCCATTCTTTCTTCCTCAGACAGTTCAGCTTCATATAATCCATACCATACATCAGTATAGATAAAATCAGCATCTTTTAAAGCTTCATCGACATCTTCGGTAATCAAGAAACTACCTCCTGATACTTTACAATTCTCTTCAGCTATTTTAATGTGATTTTCTCTAAGCTGAAAACCTTTTGGTCCCAAGTGAACAAAATTAGCACCCATTTTAGTAGTAATCATCATAAGTGATGCACAAACTTGTGTTGCATCACCAACGAAAACGATTTTACAATCTTCAAGTCTCTTGCCTTCTGGTAAATGCTCAAACATTGTAATTAAGTCGCCCATTTCTTGAGTTGGGTGATTGTAATCACTCATACCATTGATTACAGGAATAGTTGCATATTTAGCTAAATCTGTAATGCTTTCGTGTTTTTGAACACGAGCCATTAGAATATCAACTAAGCGTGATAAAACCATTGCTGTATCTTTTAGTGACTCATGAGCTCCTAATTGAATTTGACCTGGTGCCAAATATTGAGCATGTCCACCTAATTGAGTCATCGCTGTTTCAAACGAAACTCTGGTTCTTGTCGATGATTGTTCAAAAATCATCCCTAATGATTTGTGATACAAAATATTTAAAGCATGACCTTCTTTTATAGTCTTTTTCATTAATCTTCCAACTTCAACCATACTTAGAAGCTCTTCTTTAGTAAAGTTTTGGGTATCTACAAAATCTTTGACTCTTGCCATTATTTTCCTCCTTCCATTATAATTAGATTATACCATATTCTTATTTTTTATACAATTAGTTTTTACAAAATATGTCAAGAAAAGAACTGAATTTTTAATCGATTCTTACTTTATATAAGCCCATATTTTATCATAGTCTTTAATCGATGAGCCAATATTTCGAACAAGAATACCTCTATCTAACAATTCTGGCGTTATATTAGTGGCTATATTATTTAAATAAGTACTATCTAAATAAAATTCTGTTTCTTTATTAACATTATAATAAGGATAGTCAGATATTATTTTAGCCATAACATCTCCCCTTAATAGATAATCAATAAACAAGTAAGCATTATCGGTGTGGCGTGCACCTTTTAAAATAGCATAATTATCAATACTCAAGGCAAAGCCCTCTTCTGGATAAACGACTTTAATATTAGGATTCTCTTGCATTGCTAAAGCAATTTCCGCATTCCAAATAACCCCTATTCCTACTTCTTTAGTAATTAAGAATGATTTAGGACTATCACTATCAAATATTTTTACATTTTCTGTTAATTTTGTTAACCAATCACGAGCTTCATTCAATTTATTTACATCAGTTTCATTCATATCATATCCTAAGGCGAGTAATGATAAGCCTATTACAATACGCTGATCATCTAATAAAACAATTTCCCCTTTATAAGCGGGATTTAATAAATCATTATAAGAAGTTATTTCCTCATCAATCATTTCTGTATTATAGGCAATTAAAGCTGTCGCTGCAAAAAAAGGTAAAGAATAAAAATTTAGGCGATCGTAACTTTGATTTAAATACTCTTCTTTTATGTTACCTATATTAGTTAATTTAGTTTTATCTAAAGGTTCTAGCATGCCTCTTTCAATCATTACCTCAACCATATAGTCACTTGGAAATATCAAGTCATACGTTCCTTCTTTAGCACTTGATACTTTAGCCAACAACTCTTCATTAGATGAATAAGTTGAATAGTTAACATCAATTTCATATTCTTCTTCAAAATCACGAATAACAGAATCAGGTATATATGAAGACCAGTTTAATACATTAAGTTCATTTTCATCATTACTGCTACATCCTGTTAAACATATAAAGATTAATAAAACAGTTGCCATTTTTTTCATGATAAACTCACCTTCTTAAGTTTTCTTAATTGTCTTAATGTACTTATTAGTAATATAACAAAGATAAATAGTAACAATAATGATGTTAAAGCATAAACATCAGGTGTTACACCGGTTTTAATCATCGAGTATATTTTTAATGGTAAAGTATTACTACCAGGTCCGGCCGTAAAATAACTAATCACTACATCATCTAGTGACAAAGTGAACGCTAGTAAAGCACCTGATTTTACACCTGACGCGATCGATGGTAATGTTACATAAAAGAATGCTTCAAAGTTATTGGCTCCTAAATCATAAGCAGCCTCTTCGGTTTTAGTTCCTAATTCATTTAGGACACTTCTAACACTTACAATAACATAAGGTATTGAAAAAGCTATATGTGATAATAAAATTGTAAATATTCCCAATTCTAGTTTAAATAATGTATAAATAGATAATAATGATATACCTAAAACAATTTCCGGAATAACTATAGGTATATACAGTAATTTATCTAAAAGTTTTTTCCCTTTAAAATCATATTTATGCAAACCAATGGCCGCGAGTGTTCCTATAACAGTTGAAGTAATAGTACTTATAACAGCAATAAAAATAGTATTGAAGAAAGCCTCTAAAAGCTCTTTATTATTAAATAACTCTTTATACCAATTTAAAGTAAACCCTTCAAAGACAATATTCATCTTCGATGAATTAAATGAATATATTACAAGGACGATAATGGGTAAAAAGAGAAAGATAAAAGTTAAAAATATAATAATGTTTTCATAGTGTTTCTTTTTCATTAAAATCCTCCTAGATCATCTAATTTTCCACCTATTTTTTGGTATAGTTTTACTAAAAGAAAGGTGATTAATAATAAAGTTATCGATATTGCCGCGCCAAAAGGCCAATTACGGGCAGTTAGGAATTGGTTCTTTATTAAATTACCAATTAACATAAGTTTACCGCCCCCTAGTAAATCCGCAATAAAGAAGTAACCAATCGAAGGAATAAATACCATTAAAGAGCCATTAAATAACCCAGTTTTTGTTTGAGGTACTATAACTTTAAAGAATGTTTGTATTTTAGATGCTCCTAAATCATAAGATGCTTCTATTACTGACTTATTTATTTTATCAACAGAACTAAATAATGGTAAAATCATAAATGGTAATAAAGTATACACCATACCCAAAATAATACCAAAATTATTATACATAAATGATATGGGATTTTCTGTTAGATGAATATTTTGTAAAAAGGTATTTATGATACCTGTTCTTCTTAAAAGAACAATCCAACCATATGTTCTAATTAATGAATTGGTTAGAAATGGTAACATTACTAAAGTCATTAATGTACTTTTTACTCTCGCTTCTTTTTTAGATATAAATATTACGAAAGGATAAGCAATGCAAATACAAATAAATGTACTTACCAAAGCAATTAGAAAAGACTTAAAAAAGACTTTTAAATAAACCATATCAAAAATATTAATATAATTCATCAAGGTTGGAAATATTTTTATACCACCATAATAATCATTAGTTAAAAAGCTTAATATAAATATATATATTAGAGGTAAGGCAATTAAAAGAATAACATAAATACTTACTGGTACTAATGATAAATACTTAAATAGTTTATTATTTTTCATTATTAACTCCTAAAACTACTAATATCTTCTGGTTTAAAACTTATATTAATAATTTTATCCTCAGGATAATTTAAATCTGCTTCAACATTAATTTTTAATTCTTGATTATTGTATGACGCAATTAATCTTGTCATTGTACCATTATATATATTTTCTTTTACTTTAACTTCTAAATTATTTTCTTTAGAATTAGATCTAACTTTAATATTTTCAGGACGAATCATTATATAAATTTTATCTCCTTTTTGGTAATCTTTATTAATTATCTTAACTTCTTCATTTCCCTCTAATAAAACATAGGCATATTTATCATCTACTTTATTAACTATAACCTTAAAAATATTTGACTCGCCAATAAAATCGGCAACGAATTTAGTTTGAGGATTATTATAAATATCTAGAGGTGTCCCTAATTGTTCAACACGATTTTTATTCAATATTAAAATACGATCACTCATAGTTAGAGCTTCCTCTTGATTATGAGTTACATAAATAAATGTTATCCCTAATTTTTTCTGTAATCTTTTTAATTCTACTTGCATTTCCTTTTTCAATTTTAAATCAAGCGATGATAACGGTTCATCTAACAATAATACTTTCGGACGGTTAACTAATCCCCTAGCAATTGCTACTCTTTGTTGTTCTCCTCCTGACAACTCACTTGGCTTACGATGGTTATATCCTTTTAATTTAACAAGATCAAGCATTTTTTCTACTTCCTTTTTTCTTTTTTCTAAAGGTACTTTTTTCATCTTTAAGCCGAAAGCTATATTATCTTCAATTGTCATATGTGAAAACAAAGCATAGTTTTGAAATATTGTATTCACTTCACGACGGGAAGCTTCAATATTAGTAACATCTACTCCATCGAGATATATTTTTCCTGCGGTTACTTCTTCAAGCCCTGAAATCATTCTTAGAATAGTTGTTTTGCCACATCCGGAAGGCCCTAGTAAAGTTAGAAATTCTTTTTCATAAACTTCTAGATTAAAATCTTCAACAATTTTTTTCTTGCCAAAGCTTTTTTTTACATTTTCCAATTTTACAATTACTTTTTCCATACTCTACTCTCCTTATTTTATATAATTGTACCATAATTAAAAAAAATGGACAAGAATATAAATTAAAAATTGTCGTAGCATTGATAATTATATATATTATGATTGAGTTTAATTATTGTTTTTACTTTTTTATTGTTTATGTTAAGTTATTTATTATGTTAAGTTAAAAGAAGAATTCCAAATAAAATCAAGGAATTCTTTATTTTTTT
>CALVHX010000020.1 GCA_944329195.1 uncultured Bacilli bacterium
AATATTGAAAATCTTATATTTAATGTCATTCCATATTCTAATTTTTAGTTTACGTAAAGTTTTTATGCGATTGCCTTATCTATGTTAAATTTTTTTATTACTTCTTCAATCATTAAACCACCCAATATTATTGTATCATATATTTTATTTATTTGATATACTTTTTAATACTATTAATGGCAGATTTTTCAATACGGGATATTTGAGCTTGTGAAATTCCCAATTCTTCTGCTATTTCCATTTGTGTTTTTCCAACAATGAATCTCTCTTTTAAAATATTTATTTCTCTATCTTTAAGATTATTCATAGCTTTATCTAGGGCTATTTTACTATCTAGGCCATACTCCTCTTCTTTATTTGCTATTTGGTCATAGAGATATATCGTATCTCCTCCATCATTATATATGGGTTCATACATACTTACTGGTTCACGAAGTGATTCTAAAGCTGTTACTACTTCATATTCTGACACTCCTAATTTTGAAGCTATTTCTTTATTTGTAGGTTCTTTTCCATCAATTAATAATTCTTCTTTTAGCTTTAATGACTTATAGGCTAAATCCTTGATACTTCTCGATATTCTAAGAGAACTATTGTCTCTTAGATATCTTTTTATTTCCCCTTCAATCATTGGACAGGCATAGGTTGATAGCTTGACATTATATGATGTATCAAAGTTATCAATAGCTTTTACTAGACCAAGGCACCCCACCTGAAATAAGTCATCTAAATTATCTACTTTTCCAGAAAACTTTTTTAAAATACTAAGAACTAATTTAAGATTGCCACTTATTAAATCCTCTCGAGCGAAGGGATCATTATTCTTCATTTTTTCAAATAAAATAAGCATTTCATCATTTGTTAAAACTTTAATATTCGCAGTATTCACACCAGTTATTTCTACTTTATGGCGTGACATAAAAAATCTCCTTTCGTATTCATTATGAATATTTAAGAAGATTTTTATTCTTTTTTTATTTATCTTTGTATATTTCTAATATTTCAATGAATTTGTCTGGCAAAGGAGAGGTAAACTCCATATGTTGTTGTGTTGTTGGATGAACGAAGGAAAGTCTTTCAGCATGGAGCATTTGACCAAATTGTGGGTCTATTAGTTTTTTGGATGAATAGACGGGATCATTGACAATAGGGTGACCTATATAACTCAAATGCACTCTAATTTGATGAGTCCTTCCTGTTTCTAATTTACATCTTATTAAAGTGGCCTTTTTGTATCTTTCTAACACTCTAATGTGGGTAACTGCTTCTTTAGAGTTTTCTGCTGTTACACACATTTTTTTTCTGTTTTTGCTATCTCTTCCTATTGGTGCGTCAATAGTAGCGGTATCTTCCTTTATTATTCCATGAACTAAAGCAATATACTCTCTTACAACTTCTTTATTTTGAATGGCCTTGGCTAAAGTATTATGTGCTTTATCATTTTTTGCCACTAAAAGTAGACCAGATGTATCAGCATCAATGCGATGAACAATACCGGGCCTAATATTTGTGTTTACCTTGCTAAGTTCATTAGTGTGATATAAGAGTGCATTAACTAAAGTGGAAGAGTAATTCCCAGGTGCTGGGTGCACAACCATACCGCTTGGTTTATTTACAACTATTAAGTCGTCATCTTCATAGTATATGTCTAATGGGATATTTTCTGGTGTAATATCAATTTCTTCATTTAACTCTTCTATTGTTATTACATCTTGTTTTTTTAAAAGGTAGCTTGTTTTTACTTCCCTGTCATTGACAAGAATATTTTTATTTTCAATCATCTTTTGAATTTTACTTCTAGTATATTCTGTCTTTTCTACTAAATATTTGTCTAATCTTTTATTTATGTCATCATCGGTTACTATTAGCATTTTTATCTTCCTTTCTACTTGTCTTGATTATTATAAGGAATACACCTACGACAATAAAGACATCTGCCAAATTGAATATTGGGAAGTTATACCCAAAAAACCTAAAGTCCAAAAAATCTATGACATATCCTCTTAATAGCCTATCAAATAGGTTTCCTAAAGACCCTCCTATTATTAATGAAAAGGATGTTATTTCTAACTTATCTACCACTTTGTTTTTTCTTATGTAGTAAAAAATCGTTAAAATTACTATAATGGATATTATTATTAGAAGTAGTCTTTTTCCTGTTAAAATACTAAAGGCTGCCCCTGTATTGTGAGTATATGTTAAATAGAAAAAGTTGTTAATAACAGAAAAGGAACTATGTATATCTAGTAATCTTGTCACTAATATTTTGGATATTTGATCTATAAGAAAAAGGATAATTGATAAGATAGCTGACTTAATCACGATATTCTTTCCCATTCACAAGTATCTATCGCATAACTATCACCACTAATTTGTTGCATTAAACAGTTTAAGTTTTTTAGTTTATGACAATAGACATGGTCACTATCGCGGTATACCTCTATTTCGGTGCTAGTTAGACACTCTTCTTTTTTATTTCCCGGATTTACAAAATCTTCGCCGGACATTAACTGATCATCTATTAAATCTTGTATTGTTATTGTTCCGTGATAAACATCTACAGTACTATTGCTACCTATTTTAGTAGCAGTAAAAGTGTCATTAAAACCAATATTGTCACTATTTAGCGATACATAACTTTCAATTATACCAGACAATCTTTCTAAAAACACACTTTCACTCTTTTGTTTACTGTCATCGTATACATTAGTGACAAGTGGCACTGCAATAGCGGCAATAATTCCTAAAATTATAATAACGGCAAGTAATTCTATCAAAGTAAATCCTTTCCTATTCATTCTATTTCCTCCATTTATATATTATCATAAATAGGTTATTTTATCAATAAGCACTTGCCTTTTTGATTCTTTACTTATATAATTATTTTATGGTGATTAAATGAGACTAGTATATAAAGGAAAATCTATCGAACTTAAAGAATGCTCTAGTTTTTATAGTAGACTTAAAGGTTTTATGTTTAAAAAAAATATTAGCTATTCACTACTTTTTGATAGATGCAGCAGCGTTCACACTTTTTTTATGAAAGAAAACATAGATGTTATCATGTGCGATAGCGATAATGTTATAGTATACTATTATAATAATCTAGGCAAAAATAAAATTATATGGCCAAAAAAAGGTGTTAAAAAAGTCTTTGAAACACCTTATAATTACTTTAATATTGCCGTCGGAGAAAGGATGATTATTGAATGAAAATTGGTATTTTGGGTACTGGGGCCTACGGAATGGCACTAGCTAGTGTCTTCCATGGTAACTCTCATAATATTACAATGTGGACAAATAGTGAAAATGAAAAAAACGAATTAATGGAAACAATGGAATGTAAAAAAATAAATTATAGCATCCCTTCTGATGTTATTATAACCACAAGTATGGAGGAAGTTGCTAAAGAAAAAGATATTATCGTAATAGCAGTACCCGCTAAATTTGTGAATAACGTAAGTCAAGAGCTTGGTCAATATTATAAAAAAGAGCAAGTTATCTGTATTGCTTCTAAAGGTATCGAGCAAAACACTTGTCTATTTTTATACGATGTTGTTAAAAATAATATTAAGACAGATAATATAGCAGTTATTTCTGGTGGTACTTTTGCTACAGATATTATTATGAGAGCTCCTATTGGACTTTCTTTGGCAACTAATAGTGACGCTGCTAAAGAAATCATTATTAAAAGCATGCAAAATGATTATTTAAAGTTAAGGTATACTGATGATATTATTGGAACTGAAATATGCGGTTCTATAAAAAATGTTATCGCTATAGCCTCTGGAATACTAGAAGGAATGAAGTTACCAGAGTCTACTACCGCTATGTTTATAACGGAATCACTACATGACATTAAAGAGATTATAAAATCTCTAGGAGGAGATGAAAAAACTATCTTATCTTTTGCAGGATTTGGTGATTTACTTCTCACTTGTACTTCCCAAAAAAGCAGAAATTATAAGTTAGGAAAAATTATTGGTGAAGGTAAATCGAAAGAGAAAATTGAGTGTTATATTAATAATAATACAACTGAGGGATTATATACTTTAAAATCTATTAAAAAACTTCTAAATAAAGAAAAAATTAGCATACCCGCTATTGATATCATCTATGACATTGTAATAGAGGGTAAATCTCCTAAATGTCTAGTAGACTTTTTGGTACGAAAAAAATAACTTTATCTTTTTTACGAGAGAATAATTCTAATAATTATTTTAATATTAATATTGATTTCAAAATTATTACTTAGTAGTTTTTAATTAAATATAGACACATATTGCAAACAGAATATAACGCATGTTATAATTAGGATGAGGTATGTATAGCTGTTAAGCGCTTTCTATGGAAAGCGAAGTGATGTCGATGATGAAAGGAAATAGTGGAATATTTAGTTATATTGACTATTCTAATACTAATTATAGATCGCATTTTAAAAAATAAAAAATAAGATAGGATTTTAATTTTATATAATAAAAAGAGACAACGCTTAACCTGCAAAAGTTATACGTATCTCTTTTTTTACAAATAAAAATAATATCACATCTTACTATTAATATACTCTCCTACTTCCTCTATCGTTTTATTAAAGTTATTAAAATCCACTTCAAACCAAGTAATAGGAAGTTGATGATTGAAAAAAGTATACTGTCTCTTTGCATAATGTCTAGAGTTTTGTTTTATTTTTTTAGTTGCCTCTTCAAAAGTACATTCTCCATCTAAATATTTATATAACTCTTTATATCCTATGGCATTTAATAGAGGCTTCGTACGGAAATTATTGCTATGAAACTTTTTAACTTCTTCTAAAAGATTATCTTCTAGCATCTTGTCTACGCGACTATTTATTCTTCTATATAGATTTTCTCTATCAGTAGTTAATCCAATAAATATTACATCATACAGCATCTTATTTGTCTTGTTTTCATTTATAGACTTATTGTTTTTTTTATAATAGTTTAATGCTCTTATCAATCTTCTTCTATTGTTTTTATCGATGATTACATTAGGATCTAATTTTAATAGCTCTTTATATAGATCTTCTGTCGACAGATTATCGTAATTATTATTACTGTCCTCTTCGCTAAATTGATAATCATAAAGAGCAGCCTTTATATAAAGACCTGTTCCTCCTACTAAAATGGGTGTCTTACCTCTCCTTTTTATTTCTTCGATTACTTGCCGACAGTCTTTTTGATAGTGGTAGACTGTATATTCATCATCTACTTCTTTTATATCAAATAAATGATGAGGTATATTTTCTTTTTCTTCTTCTTTTACTTTGGCAGAGCCAATATCTAGATGTTTGTATACTTGAACAGCATCTGCATTTATTATTTCTCCATTATATTTTTTCGCTATTTCTACACTTAACTTAGTTTTTCCAACTGCTGTTGGACCTGTTATAACTATTATTTTGTTCATATTTTACCTCTTTTTATATGTAATATCTCGGTAGCTAGTTATATTGTATAACTGTGCTGGTGATTTATATGTTTCTCTATCTGCATGATAATTCTTTTTAAATTTGTATTTTTTAGTATTGATTACTATTAATGGAATTCCTCCTAATAATTTAGCGGCTTTTATATCCCCCTCTTTAACATCATCGTAGCAGATCACATAAGATGGTTTTAATGCTTCTTTTCTTTCATTAACTAAAATTTCATTATATGACTCAGTGGCATTTATTAATCCATCCGGTGTGTATAATTGAGATACAGTATTGGTTCCATTTTCGTTGGTGTAAGCATCTCCATGATAAGTTATCATAATATTTTGAGGATCAAAATCAGCAAATCCTAAAATTACCCCCGATTTATAATCTCCAAATACCTGAAGGTTTTCTTCACCTATTAAACTGGTAGAAACTGTTTTCTTTCTTCCCTCAAACCATATGTAATCTGGATAATCACCATTTTCTCTAGGAAACAAAGTACTACTTACAAGTATTTTGAAGTCTTCTCCATCTAGTTTATAAACGTTTATTTTTTCTATTGTTTCCGCTACTGGTAGATGTGAAATATCTATGAGACTATCTTTTAACATTTGATATGAATAGTCTTTGCATTTACGAAAGTCATCATAAAATTCTTCAACATGATTTTGACCGTTATTCAAAGTGTTAAATAACTCTATTCTCTCACGAGTGGTTAGGTTATAGTAAGTAAGAAATTTCTTATATATATCTAGTCTTGCACTAGGAATAATATTGTCTGGTATCTGGCTGACAAACGATAATAAAATTTCTACATTTTTGAGAAAATTATATGTTAGGTCTTGATAAAAAGTATCTACTGTTTGTTCTAGCATTTTGGTTATGGTAATTTCTTGTAAAAATGCAAGAATCTCTCCCTTGCCAGATAATTTGGACAGTTTAAAATTTAGTAAAGGATCCTGAAATCTAGTCTTTCCCTCAAGAATAGGAATATATTCTGCAAATATTTCTAGTTGTGAATTAGTTACTATTCACAGCCGATTTGAAATATTTTATAGAAAACCTTGTATTTATATTGGTTTAAGTTAATTTTTCTAAATTATGTAAAAAACATCTTATTTACAAAAGTGGTAGATAATCATTAAATTATTATAGATTCTACATGTATAATCCCATAAATAGTATTGTTTTAAATGCCAAAGTGGTGAAAAATAATTTCATAAATTTGGCTGTGAATAGTAACGTGAATTAACGTTATTTATCTCCTCAGTATATTTTTTTCTTCTTTTTTCTACTATACTATTTTTTAAATATGGATTATTCTCTAAATTATTTATATAGTCCCAGCTCTTATTTATGTCGGTTATTTTGAGATAACTATCAATTACTATTTTACTTGTCTGGACCTGAATAGGAAGGGTGACTCCCTTTCTTACTATGACATCTATATCATCTGCTCTGGCATTTACTAAAAGGGTTAAAAAGTATAAATCATTATTTAGAAGAAATTCTACGACGTTTTTACTTAGGTTAAGAAGAAAATCAATTGGCAACTTCTTTTCTTTAAGTATAGTTAAATTCTCTTTAATGACAATTAATTGAACATCCTCTTTTAAGTCAGACAAATAACTTAAATCATGATCAATGATATAGTTAAAAAAAGCTCTCGCAAAATCTGCATCTAGATAAGATATATAGCTTCGTAAACGATCATAACTTTCTATTATCATTTTTATTACTCGTTCTTTCTTTAAAAACGAATTTACATATGGATTATCAGAAGTCATGATTGCATTTAATTTATCTTCTCTTCTACTATCTTTTTCTAGAAAAGTAATTATATCGTCATCTAGAAGGTATAATACTTCTTCGTTTTTTAATCCTTGTACTAACCAAACAAAGTAGTAGTGATTTTTATCTTTAAATAACTCTGTTCGAAAATTATTGTTTTTAAAATAAATTTTTTTATTTTCTTGACTAAATTGTAATATTTCATCAATATTCATTTACATACTCCTTTTGAACATTTTTTCTATCTCATAAATAGTAAAGTGGATGATCGTTGGTCTACCGTGTGGACAATTGAATGGATTATTACATTTTCTTAATTTATTTATAATTTCTTCTTGCGCTTCGATGGTTATTCTCGTATTTGCTTTAATACTCATTTTACAACTTATAAGTTTAGCTAAATTGTCGTTGAATTTGGCTAAATTAAAGTTTTCTCCTTTTGATACTATTTCTTCGAATATTTTTCTTATTATTTCTTCTTCATGCCCTTTAGGAAACCATGTTGGATGAGATATTATTCTAAATGAGTTTGTCCCAAATTGTTCTAAAGATATATTTAACTTTGTTAAAACTTCATCGTTTTCTTTAATAATAATAAATTCATTTACTGGTAGTTCTATAATAATAGGTACTAAAGGCTCTATGACACTATTGGTTGGATGGGAGAGAAGGTATGAATTTTTCTCATAATTTATTCTTTCTTCAGCTGCATGTTGGTCAATTAGGTATATTCCTCTTTCATTTTGGCAAATAATATAAGTCCCAAGAGCTAGGCCTATTGGATATAATTCTGGAAGCTTTTCATGAGGAAGATTTTCTACATATGTATTTTCATTATATTCTTCTGTTTCAATATCTAATTCGTTATTTGGTTCATAATTGAAATTTATTAGATTATTTAGTCTTTCTTTACTTTCAGAATTTTCCGTATCAGACACAATACTTCTTTCTAAATTTAAAGATATGTTTTCATATGGTACAGTTATCTTTTCTTTTATTTCCATTTTGGGTATTAATAGTTTGTTTTTTATTGTATCAACAATAGCTGTCGATATTAGGCTTTTTAAGTCATCGAAATTACTAAATTTTATGTCTTGTTTGGAAGGATGTATGTTTACATCGATAAGAGATGGGTCAGTATTTATTTTAAGCACTACAATTGGGTATCTTGTATCTTCTTTAAATGATGAATACGCATCATTTATTACTCTATTTAATATTTGATTTTTTATTACTCTACCATTTACTAAAACAGTCATGTGATTGCGACTGGCTCTATTTACTTCTGGGAGTGAAATGTATCCAGTAACTTCGTAATCATCATTAGATGTATTTATTTCTAGCATTTTTTTGGCTATTTCTAAGCCATAAATTGATTTTATTACTTTTAACAGACTACCAGAACCATCTGTATTTAAAAGTTCCTTTTCATCATTAGTTAAACGAAATTTGATACTGGGATATGATAGTGCCATCTTGTTAATATATTCCACTACATTAGCTAACTCGGCATAAGGGCTAGATAGATGTTTTAATCTGGCTGGAGTGTTATAAAATAAATTTGTTATAATTATTTGTGTCCCTATTCTTGATTCGGAGGATTTATCTTCAATGATTGTACCTCCTTTGATATGAATAAGAGTACCAACTTCATCTTGGCAAGTTTTTAAAACGACATCAGAAACTGCCGCTATGGAGGGAAGAGCTTCGCCTCTAAATCCTAATGAATTTATTGTAAATAAATCATCGTCAGTATATAGTTTACTAGTAGCATGTCTCTGAAAGGCTAATATAGCATCATCGTGCTCCATTCCTATTCCATCATCTGTTACTACTACCTGTCTTAAACCAGCTTCTTTTAAGTCAACTTTTATTATGGTAGCACCAGCATCAACAGAGTTTTCGACTAACTCTTTAACTATTGATACTACTTTTTCGACGACTTCTCCTGCTGCTATCTTATTAGAAAGAAGTTCACTCATAACTTTGATCTTACTCATTTTGCACCTCTATCATTTTATATGGCTTTACTTTGTTATTTTCTGTTTTCTTGTAAATGGCTATTTCATTTCCTTTTTTATCTACAAGTAATGCTAGGTCTTCTGTGAAGAAGGAATCTAATACTTGTCCATTTTTTACTTTTTTTAATAATTTATCATCTAAATTAATTTGTTTTATATTTGGAAGAGCTTCCTTTATTGGAATCAATCTATAATCTGCTTTTTCAATATCTTCTAGCGTATAAGCTTTTTCAATAGTAAAAATACCTTGCTTGGTTCTAACCAACTCTTTCATTGTACCATATGTTCCTAATTTAAGCGCTATATCGCGTATTAAACTTCTTATATATGTCCCCTTACTTACTCTGCAATATATAGTAAATTCAATAGTGTCTTTAAGCTTTTTTACATTATCTATGAGACTTAGTTCATACACTTCTATTTCTTTTTTAGGCAGAGTAACTGGAATGTTGTTTCTAGCATATTCGTATAATTTTTTTCCATTTATTTTAACAGCGGAATATATTGGTACTTCTTGTAATTGTCTACCTATCATTTCTTGCAAAGCTCTTTTTATATCCTCTTCAGAGACAGCGGGATTATTTCTTTTTGTTTCTTTCCCTGTAATATCTAAGGTGTCTGTTTCGTAACCAAGAATTACCCTTGCTTTATACTCTTTTTTATTCGATGTTAATAGTTCAGATATTTTTAGTGCTCTTCCTACTGGCAAAACGAGCACTCCTTCTGCCATAGGGTCTAATGTTCCTGTATGTCCTACTTTTTTTGTTCCTAATTTTTTTGATATAATATTTACAATATCTCTACTTGTATAACCTTTCGGTTTATTTATTACTAATATTCCATTCATTTATTCGTTTCCCCATCTTTTATATTAGCACTTTTGGATGTTAAAGTTTATATTGATGAACATGTCTATAAAATGCTTAATTTTTACTCATATTATAATTACATTACATGATGCTATTAATACTAATCTTTTCTTTATCATCTTCTTGCTCTAATGATTTGACTTCATTTGTTTTCTTTATCTGCTATTTTTAAAATAATAATACTATCTATACTATTATTATATAGTAAAACAATATTATTGTTTTTATAAGTTTCAATAATATTGTTTGATTACTTGTCGTCTTTATTTATGTCATCTATTATTCTTTCTATTTTCTTTCCGTATTCAATAGATTCATCATAAATAAAATTTAATTCGGGCATCTTTCTTATCTCGACAGTTTCACATAATTTAC
This sequence comes from uncultured Bacilli bacterium, assembly GCA_944329195.1. Taxonomy (GTDB): domain Bacteria; phylum Bacillota_I; class Bacilli_A; order RF39; family UBA660; genus CAG-302. The sequence goes on from CALVHX010000020.1 coordinate 10,497, forward strand.
TTCTAATAAATCCGCTTGCTTTATTTAAAGCCGCACTTACTTTTTCTCTATCTTTATCTATTAAATTCGTAAAATAAACTTTAGCATAAGATAAATCACTAGAAATATCAACCGCGGTTATAGTAACAAATTTTATGTCTTCATCTTTTATTTCTTCGTATATTATTTTTGATATTTCTTCCATGAAAATGTGGCCTAATCTTTCTAGTTTTACACTCATAAATATTCTCCTTATTCATATTACTACTGCTCTTCTTATATATTTTCTACTATAAAATTCAGTTTAAAAATATATTATTACTTAAAAAGATATAGATTCATATATTTTTGCCAATAGGATAAGTTCTATTTATTTCTTTCCCAGTATTTTATCTATGCTTTTTTCCACTATTGGCAATTTCTTGTAAATATTCCTCGTAACCTGCCATATAAGATTCTCTTTGTACTAAAAGTCCCAACTTATCTTTCGGGATACCAATACTTGCATCTAGGCGCCCTCTTTGATAAATTTCTTCTTTTGTTTTGCCTTCCAACATTCCGTCAACAACTCTGCTACCTCTAACAAAATAGCCATAGGTATAACCATTTGGGTCACCAATACATTTGTTGTTATCAAAAGGTGTGCCTTTTATTCTATCTTGCGTTCCATCTTCTATTATGTTACCACTGTGTCGCCAATCTCCATACCTTTTTAAATTTTCTGCTTGTCTTTCTTGCACTCTTATTTCGCGCAATGATGCTTCTACCCCATTGTCTCCTTTGGGTACTTTACTATATCCCGTACCTTTTCCTTCTGAATATGTTTGTTCAAATCCATCTATACTCATAAAACACCTACTTTCTTATTTCAATTAATTCATATGTTTCAATGATATCTCCTTCTTTGATATCATTAAAGTTTTCAATTGTTATACCACACTCTAGCCCCTGCTTAACTTCCTTTACTTGATCTTTTTCTCTTGCCAGAGTAGATATAATACTATCATTTATTACTACACCATCTCTTATTACTCTTGCTTTAGATGATCTTTTAATAGTTCCAGATGTCACGTAAGAACCTGCTATTGTACCGACTTTAGAAAATTTAAATAGTTTTCTTACTTCTGCTGTTCCTAGTACTTTTTCTTCATACTCTGGTTCTAATTTTCCTTTTAGGGCCGCTTCCATTTCTTCAACAACTTTATAGATAATATCATAAAGTCTAATGTCCACGCCCTTGTCTTTAGCCATTTCTGCAATTTTATGATCTGGTCTTATATTAAAGCCGATTATTATTGCGTTGGAAGCATCCGCTAGTGAAATATCGCTTTCTGAAATTCCACCAATTCCACTTCTAATAACATTTATCTTAATTCCTTCTACATCTAATTTTTGAAGAGAATTTTTTACAGCTTCTTCGCTTCCCTTTACATCTGCCTTTAAAATGATATTTATTTCATTTTCTCCTTCTTTGACTCTATTAAATAATTCATCCAGTGATACTATACTTTTTGGCCTACTCTTTTTTTCTTTAGCCATTTCTTTTCTTTGTTCTGCCACTTTCTTTGCCTTTTTTTCGCTTTCAAAGACCATGAATTTATCACCAGCTGATGGGCTTTCTGATAGCCCTGTTATCGATACAGGCATTGATGGTCCTGCTTCTACTAAATTTTCGCCTTTGTCGTTTTTTAGTGTTCTAATCTTTCCAGATGTTGTACCAACGACTATAGAATCTCCTAAGCGAAGTGTTCCATTCTGAATTAAAATGTTAGCTATTACTCCAGATGCCTTATCTATCTTTGATTCGATAACTGTTCCGCTGGCATATCTTTGTGGGTTAGCCTTTAGTTCACTTACTTCACTTAACAATAATATTCTCTCCAATAGTTCATCTAATCCCTCGCCAGTTACAGCAGAGATATTTACGAACATCACATCTCCACCCCAAGCTTCTGGCTGAACACCGTTTGCTGCCATTTCTGTCAAGACTTTTTCTATATTAGCGGTCGGTTTATCTATTTTATTAACAGCAACAATGATTGGAACGCCCGCCGCTCTGGCGTGATCGATCGCCTCTTTTGTCTGTGGCATTACACCGTCATCAGCCGCTACTATAATTATTACGATGTCTGTGATTGATGCACCTCTAGCACGCATTTCTGTGAAAGCAGCATGCCCAGGAGTGTCTATAAATGTGATCTTTTTTCCATTATAATCAATCTGATAAGCGCCTATGGCCTGAGTTATTCCACCAGCCTCTGATGAAGCAATATTTGTTTTTCTAATTGTGTCAAGAAGAGTAGTCTTACCATGGTCGACATGTCCCATAATAGTAACAACAGGCGGTCTTTCCTCCAATTCCTCTTCTGCATCTATTATTTCTAGTTCTTCGAAATTTATTTCATCCCTTACCTTTTCGTTTTTTAATGTTTTTTTGTATTCTGAAGCAACTATTTCGGCTGTTTCAAAGTCTAAACTAGCGTTTATTGTCACCATCATTCCTAAAGACATCAGTTTCTTAATTATTTCAGCAGGGCTTACCTTAAGAGAAGAGGCAAATTCGGCTACTGTCATTCCCTCGGTATATATAACAATGTCTTCATCAGATGAACTTAAGTTTGACTTTAATTTTTCTCTGTGCTTATACATCTCTTTTCTTTTTTGCTTAAAGTCACGATTTTTTTCATCTTGTTTTGGTTGTTTTCTTTTTTTGGTAGGCTCTTTTCCCTCTAGCATTTCTAATTCTTCTTCGTAGGAGTCTTCAAAATCTTCTGGTAATTCTTCTTTCACTTCCTCATTTGCAAGTTCATTATCTAATAAAATAATGTCTTCTTCTGAAAGTTCATCTTTCTCAGTTGTTACTGAAATATTTAATTTTTGACATAAATTTAATATTTCCTTCACACTTAGTCCTACATCACTAGCATATTCTGATACGCTCATCATAATGCGCCACCTCCTAATTTATTGTTTATTATTTATTTTTAATTTCATTTTCTATTTCATCATATACTTCTTCGGGAATAGATATTTCTAATGCTTTTTCTAAAATTTTCTTTTTTCTAGCTGTCTCTAAAACTGATATATCTCTTTTAATATATGCGCCGCGTCCGTTTGCTTTTCCTGTCAAATCTAAAAAGACTATATTTTCTTTGTTTTTGACAATTCTTATTAATTCACTTTTAGGTAGTTGCTCTTTAGTTACAACACATCTTCTAAGAGGTATTTTTTTCATAACAACCTCCTATTATTCCGTACTTTCCTCTATTACGGTATCTTCGTTTTTTACTTCGATTTTGTAATGTGTAAGTCTCGATGCAAGCTTGACGTTTTGTCCTTTTTTTCCTATCGCAAGGGAAAGGTTTTTTTCATTTACTAGTGCCAAAGCTTCTTTCTTTGCTTCATCCTTTATTGAAACTTTTACTTCTTTGGCTGGACTTAGTGCATTGGCAATGAACTTTGCAGGGTCTTTGTCATATAAGATAACATCTATTTTTTCCCCCTTTAATTCCTTTAGTATGTTTGCTATTCTTCTTCCTTTTTCCCCTATTACAGAACCAATTGGATCAACATTAGTATATTCAGTGTAAACGGCTATTTTACTCCTACTTCCGGCTTCTCTTGCAACTGAATAGAGCATAACTGTGCCGTCAGATAGTTCAGGTATTTCTATTTCTAAAAGTCTTTTTAGGAAGCCATAATGACTACGTGAAAGCATTATAAATGGGCCTTTTGGTCCTATTTCCAATTTTGATACATAAACCTTTACAGAAGAGCCCATTTCTAATTTTTCCCCCGGTATTATTTGGTCTTTAGGTAGTATTCCACTGCTTCTTCCTAAGTCGACAAAATAGTTGTTTTGATCTTCTCTCGACAGTGTTCCAACCATAAGCTCGCCTTCTTTGTCCTTAAATTCTTCTGAAATACTTTGTTTTTCAGCTTCTTTTATTCTCTGAACTACTATTTGTTTAGCCGTTCCTGCTGCTACTCTCCCAAAATCCTTCATTGGAAGGGACTTGTCAATGATCGTTTCTCCAATTTCTACATCATCTACCTCTTTTCTTGCATCTTCTAAAGATACTTCCAGTTCTGGATTATTTACTTCTTCGACAACTGTCTTATAAGAGTGGATTTTAATATCCCCTGTTTCAGGATCTACCTTAGCTTTAACATTCGATATTCCCGTATCTTTTTTATAAGCGGCAGCCATGGCTTGTTCCATTGCTTCTATAATTATATTCTTGTCAACTTTTTTTTCTTCAGCTATTGAATTTAATGCTTTCAGAAATTCTTTCATCTGCTTATGATTCACAATTATCTTCCTTTCTCCTTTGTCGATATATCTAGGATATACGATTCTTCGATGAAATCCATATCGTCTAATATCGGATTTACAGTATTTGTAACCTCAACGCACTTATCAACATCAACTATTTTGTCAGAATCAATTATTATTCTCAAAAAAAGGTTGTTGCCTTCTTTTTCTAATTTTACTGTGTCAATCGTCACCCCTAGTTTTTCTACTTCTGGTGTCAAAACATCTTTTATCTGCTTTTCTATATTCATTTTTCCTCCTCGTATATATAAAAGAGTGGATTTGCTGGCCACTCTTTCTCAAGACATCTATATTATATCATAATACTTGATAATTGTACAAGTTTTTTTTATTATTTATAAAATATTTGTTTTTATCTTCATTATAATCTTTTTTTGATTGAACTTAAGATAAACTTAAAAATATTTGCATAATAGGATCAGAATATAAAATAGAAATGTCAGTTTGCAATTTTACTTTTTTTATGCTATAATTTTGACAGTGGTTATTCTTTTAAGTTTTTATTTTTATATTTAGTTTTTTTATCGAGAAAAATCAAACGAAAGGAGAAAATTAATGAACACAAAAATTATTCCTCTAGGCGGTCTAGGGGAAGTTGGTAAGAATATGTATGTTGTCATGCATAAAGATGAAATTATAATTGTAGACTCTGGTGTTATGTTTCCCGATGATGAACTTCTTGGCATTGACTATGTCATACCAGACTATACTTTTTTGAAAGAAAATGAAAATAAAATTAAAGCGGTGGTCATAACCCATGGACATGAAGATCATATTGGAGGAATTCCATTCATGGTTCAAAGTGTAAATGTTCCGAAGATATATGCTCCCGCTAATGCAAAGGAACTTATTGAAAAAAAATTTGAAGAAAAAAACATTAACTATAAAAATTTAATCACTTATGATGAAAAAACGATTATTAAAACTAAATATTTTAATATAGAATTTTTTAGAACAACCCATTCGATTCCCGATTCACATGGACTTGCTATTACCACTCCCGATGGTACAATTGTCATGACCGGTGACTTTAAGTTCGATATGACCCCTATTGGTCCTATGTCTAACTTGCATAAGATGGCAAAAATTGGCGAAAATGGTGTTGCCGTTCTTATGAGCGACTCTACTAATGCTCTAGTAGGTGGAACTTCTCTTAGTGAATCGGTGGTTGATGAGAACTTAGGTGAAATATTTACTAGCTGCAAAAATAATAGGATTATTTTAGCTACCTTCGCTTCTAATGTCTACAGAATTAAGCATATTATCGAAACTTGTAAAAAGAACAATAGAAAGATAGCTCTGTTTGGTAGAAGCATGGAAAATACTGTTGATATCGCCCTTAAATGTGGATACTTTAAGGATAAAAGTATTATTATTTCTGCTGAAGAAGCTAACCATTTAAAGCCTTGTGAAGTATGTCTATTGTGCACAGGAAGTCAAGGTGAACCTTTAGCCGCTCTATCAAGAATTGCAGGCGGTACGCATAGGCAAATTACCTTGATGCCTAATGATGTTGTTATTTTTTCTTCATCACCAATTCCTGGCAACTCAGCTTCTGTATCAAAAACTATAAATAAGCTCTATAAAAAAGGTGTAAAAGTATTTACTAACTCCATGAGTGATATTCACTCTTCAGGCCACGCAAACCAAGAAGAACTAAAACTTATGATTAGGTTGTTTAAACCTAAGTATTTTGTTCCTTATCATGGCGAGTTTAGGATGTTAAAAACTCATTCTGATTTGGCTACTTTGTGCGGAGTTCCAAAAGAAAATACTTTTGTGTTAGAAAACGGTGATGTTTTAAGTCTTCACAAAGGCATTCTTGCCAAAGACGGGAAGGTTACTGCCGGTGAAGTCTACGTTGATGGCTCGAGAATTGGCGATGTTGGAAGTGCAGTGATAAAAGATAGGATTTTAATGAGTAATAACGGTATTCTAGTTATTATTGCTAATATTGACACAGTTAATAGAAGACTTCTTGGGACACCCGCAGTTACTACTAGGGGATATATTTTGGTAAATGAAAATGCTGATTTAATTAGAGAAATTCAAAATGCTTCAGAACTAATTATTAATAAATCTCTTAAAACAAAAAACTTTAATTTTAATGATATGAAAAACGAAATGATCAATGGGCTAATGCCTCTTTTGTCTGATAAAACGGGTAGAGTTCCTATTATTTTACCAATTGTTATGGATGTTAAACAAAGAAAAAATAGTGATAATGATATCGTTATTGGCCATTAAATTAATATAACTATTGCTTTAGTACTTTAAGTACTTGAAACAATAGTTATTTTTTTATCTAACAATAAGGATTTGACCGATAGATAGGAGATTTGACGTAAGATTATTTAGCTGTTTTAGTGTTTCTACTGTTGTGTCAAATTTCTTTGCTATCGAATAGAGGCTGTCGCCCTTTTGAACTGTATATGTCGTTTCAAGGTTAGCATTCATGGGAATTTTTAATATCTGGCCGATAGATAGAAGATTTGATGTGATACTATTTTGGCTTTTGATGGCATCAACTGTTGTATTGTACTCTCTTGCTATGGAATAAAGGCTATCACCTTTTTGGACTATGTATTCTATAGTGTTTGATGTTTCTTCATCCACAGTTTTTGTTGGTAATTTTAATACTTGACCGATGGATAGTATATTAGTAGTTAACCCGTTTAAATTCTTTAGTTCATCTACGGTAGTACCATACTTGTTTGCGATGGCATAAAGACTATCACCTTTTTGAACCGTATACGTTGTTTCTGGAGTTAGTTGACTTGGTAATTTTAGTAATTGACCGATGGATAGTGCATCGGAAGTTAAGTTATTTAAACTTTTTAGTTCCTCTACTGTTATGTTGTTGTTCTTAGCAATTTGATATAAGGTATCTCCTGCTTTGACAGTATAAAGCTTTTCTTCTCCTTCATATATTACTTCAACTGGTATTCTTAACACCTGACCGATAGACAAATTGTTGTTAGTTAAATTATTTAGCTTTTTTAACTCATCAACTGTGGTTCCCAACTTTTGAGCTATACCATATAATGTATCTCCTTTTTGAACAATGTATGTATTTGATATTATTCCTTCTGGAGCAGTATAAGGTACTCCGATATAGTTAGCCACAGCAGAAATTACTGCTTCGGCTAGTTCTTCGTAGTTAGATTTTAGAAATTCTACGTCTTTGGTATTATCGATAAAACCATATTCTACAATTATCGGCTGGGTGCTTCCAGTGTTTCGATGGATGAAATAGTAATCTTTGGAGGTGTCACTAGGAAGCCTTCTTTGATAATACTTCCTTGTTTCTTGACCAGTTGCCCCTATGTTTGTTAAAACATTTTTGGCGAGTGCGTCCGTGTTTCTTAGGGCATAGATTACCTCGGCGCCTTCGCCACCTCCAGAATTTACATGATTAGATATAACTATGACATCACTACTATCACCAAATTTTGATAATATATTATTTACTCGTTCTGTTGGTGATAATGTTATATCATCCTCCCTTGTTATTGCTACAGGAATTCCTAACTCTTTGAATCTTTCAAACATGTACTTTGATATAAGAAGATTATAATCTTTTTCCAACAAATTATTTCCGACAGCTCCAGAATCTGTTCCCCCATGTCCAGGATCTATAACTACTTTTTTAGAAGCTCTATTTTCGTTATCATTCATATATAATCACCTTCACAAATATTTTATGATAACGAAACCAACTTGTCACTAATAATGTCTGTTTATCGTTTTTAACACTATTTTACCAGCGGCTACAAAAGTATAAATTCCCGAGATTTGTAATCATTCAAGCAAAAAGTCATCGATACTACCTTTGTTTACAAGGGTTTGCGATGACTTTTATTTCGTGTTTTATTTATGTACTATAAATCAACTTTATTCACTTGGCTTTTGAATTAGTTTATTTTATCTATAGTTGTTAAACTTGATATATTAACTGATAACGGTTTTGCTAATTTTTTGCCTATTGTAGTTTTACCAACATTAGATACTCCCCATATTAATAATTTCAATTTTATTCACCAACTTCATATCCACTTTTAATTTTATAAAAATATCTTCTTACATGTAAATTATTCTTTTTTAAATCAAAATTTCTATAATCATAAATTTTACTATTTCTACCATCCATACATAAAACACTGTAATCTGATTTTCCTGTTTTATCAATATTTTCAACTACATCCCTTAATTCATCACTGGTGATGTCATCAATCATCCCAGAACCTTCTCCATCAATAATATATGGATAATGCATACCATTACCCTTTTTAAAATCTGAAGCTCCTAAATAGGTTATTTTAAAAGTGGTAGTTGAACCATAATCATATTCCATTTCCATAGTATCATTTTCCTTTAATTCTAAATCACTTAATCTAGTAATGGTTGCATTTACTTTAGGAATATCACTGTGATCATCTTCTATACAAACGAAGCAATCATATACTTTATTTTTATATTTTATATCGTATAAATGATATGCAAGTGAATCAAATGTAGCAAGAATAGTATATGCCAAATCAGCCACTGTTCTTCTATCAGTAATTTCTATTTTTCTCCATATCTTATCTTCTAACCCCTCGATTCCTACTTTGAATGTTAATACATTTGTCATATTTTTTTACCTCCTTTGTTTAAAATATATCATAATAAGTTCCGTTATCGTATGCATCAACTTGTTCTAAAAATTCTTCCATATTTTCTTTGATAAAACTACACATATCTTTGTAATCTTTTTCACTAACATAATTATTTTCACTCATATATTGATAGAACTTCTTTATACTAGATACAATTTCTTTTAATGAATTTTTTGAAGCCCACAAACATTTTCGAGTAAACCAACTATCTAAAAATGAGTAAACTGAACTCATACCATCTTCTACTTTGGTAATTTAATAATAATTTAGATAATCGTTAATGTATAAATCAACATTGTTTAAACCTATCTTCAAAAGGGTTTAATTCTTCTTCCTAGGATGTCAAATACATTAAAAGTAATGTTAATTCTTCAATATTCTTTTCAATAAATACTACCTACTTTCCTTTAATCTAAATTTAATTCATTGATATATTCTATAAAGTAAAGCGGAATATTAACTATTTTACCGTCTTTACTTAAATTATTTAATGAAAATCTAAATGAAACTTCATTATCATTTTTAGAATTATATTTTGTTAAGCTATTGTGATTAGTACTCTTATCTGATTTTACTTCTATAGGAATTATTTTATTATTTCTTTGTATTACGAAATCTATTTCATGTCTATCAAAAGTATAATAATTAGGTGATTCATCTAGTAAATAATTTAATGTATTGGCAACATAATTTTCTGTAAATGCCCCTTTAAATTCTTCAAAAAGTCTATTACCCTCTAAAATAATTCTACTATCTAAATTTGACATTCTTCTAAGAAGGCCTACATCATTCATATAAATTTTAAAAGCAGACAAATCATTGTATGCTTTTAAAGGAAAAGCACATTTATTTACTAAATAACACTTAGATATTAAATTAGCATCATTTAACCAATTTAATGCTCCTTCGTATTCTCTAGCACGAGCTCCTTCTTTAACCACTTGATATACAAATTTTTTATTTTCTCTTGCCAACTGTGATGGTATTCCATTCCATATTAATGATATTTTATTAGCAACACTCTCATTTGTATGTTTTGAAAAATCATTTTCATAAGAATCTAATATATTTTTTTGAATTTTATTTACTTTTTCTATATCCTTATCATTAACCCAACTATATACTGCTTCAGGCATACCACCAATAATATAATAAATTTTTAATTTTTCTATTAATCTATCTTCAAATAATTTAGGAATCTCACTTATCTCTTTAGTTTGTCTCATAACTTCTACTAAGTTTTCTGAGTCGTCCGCAATTAAAAATTCACTAAAAGTCATTGGATATAAATTTAAGAAATCTACTTTACCAACAGGAAAAGATGTTTTTGAAAGTCTTAT
>CALVHX010000021.1 GCA_944329195.1 uncultured Bacilli bacterium
ATGACTGTTTTCATAAATATTCATCCCTCCTTTGAGCATGAAAAAAGTCCATAGCATCAAATACTATGAACTTTTCTCTATATAGAAATCGCCAAATGTGCGACTTTCAACCTCAATGGAGCAGATGAGGGGAGTCAAACCCCCGTCTCAGCCTTGGCAAGGCCGAATTCTAATCGTTGAACCACATCTGCGTTACATAATGTATTATATTAAAAAAAGTCACAAAAATCAACTATTTTTATAAAAAAAAATTAAAAATATTGTATAATGTTGTTAGGTGATTAAATTATGTTTGAAAATTTAAGTGATAGATTGCAAGAAGTTATTCATAAAATAAAAGGATATGGAAAGATAACTGAAGATAACATTAGTGAAATGATGAGAGAAATTAGATTATCTCTTTTGGAAGCTGATGTCAATTACAAAGTTGTAAAAGAGTTTACAAACAAAGTAAAAGAGAAAGCGTTGGGAGAGGAGGTCAATAAAAGTTTATCTCCTGGTGAAACTTTTGTTAAAATTGTTAAAGATGAACTCACGGCTTTATTGGGAGGAGAAAATACACCTCTTGTTATTGATGGAAATCCTTGCGTTCTGATGCTAGTGGGACTTCAAGGTAGTGGTAAAACAACTACTATAGGTAAGCTAGCCAATTTTTTAAGAAAAAATTCGAAAAAAAATCCTTTGTTGGTAGCATGTGATGTGTATAGACCCGCTGCTATTGAACAGTTAGAACAAATTGGTAATGAACTTGGAATTAAGGTTTATTCCGAAGGAAAGTCTGATCCTGTTGAAATTGCCAATAATGCTATTTTATATGCAAAAAATAATGGTTATAATTATGTTCTTATTGATACAGCAGGAAGACTTCAGATAGATGATTCTTTAATGGATGAACTGTATAATATCCAACAAAAAGTTAATCCTCATGAGACAATACTTGTCATTGATTCGATGATGGGGCAAGATGCTATTAATGTAATTACTGGATTCAATGATAAAATTACTCTTTCTGGCGTTATTCTTACTAAATTGGATGGAGATACTAGAGGTGGTGTTGCTCTTTCTGTTAAGCATCTTACAAATCTTCCTATTAAATTTATAGGCGTAAGTGAAAAAATGGATGGCCTTACTCCTTTCTATCCAGATAGAATGGCTTCTAGAATACTGGGGATGGGAGATATTTTATCTATAGTCGAGCAGGTGCAAAATGAGATAGATGAAAAGGAAGCAGAAAAAACCGCTAAAAAGATGGCGAAAGGAAATTTTGATTTAAATGATTTTTTGAGTCAGCTTAAACAAATTAAAAAGTTGGGTCCACTAGAAAATATTTTGAAATTGCTTCCTGGCGCAAAAAAAATGGGTCTTAATAATGTAAATATTGATCCTAAAATAATGAAAAGAATTGAGGCTATTATTCTTTCGATGACATTGGAAGAAAGAAAAAATCCTAGTATTCTTAAAGCTAGTAGAAAAAAGAGAATAGCAGAAGGTTCTGGAACAAGTGTTACTGAAGTTAATAAACTACTTACTCAATTTGAAGAAATGAAAAAAATGATGAAGCTTTTCAGTAATGGTAATTTTAAAATGCCTTTTTAAAGTAAAAAAATAGACTTCTTTACTATCTACATATGTGGTAGAGGCATATTATATTTGTAGATAGGAGGATAAATTATGAATTATACTGATGGTTTTAATCAAGGTATGTATGATGGTTATATTGATATCAATATAACTAATCAGAATGTCAATGATAATACTAATATGAATAGTATGGGTACTACTCCAATGGGCAGTGCTTCTATGATGGGGATGACTACCTGTCCTATTGTTGAAACGCCTAGGGAAAGAGTGGTTTATAGAAATATTTATCATACTGTACCTCAAGAGTGATAATTTATGATAGACTAAATATATTGAGAGAAAATAAGTACAAATGAAAGGCATTTCGTAGGTGGATGTCTTTTTGTGTGGTATAATTATTAATATAGCGTTTAAAGGAGATAATTATGAATCATAAATATATAAATAAGGAAACTTTTGAAATTGTTGATAATGTATTTGAAGTAGATGAAGATATAGCACAAGTAATATCAATATTAAATAAAAAAGGATATCATACGAAATATTGTTGTTCTGGACATGCAAAGGATTCTAGATTATATGAATTATATAATGTTAAAAACAATGATGATTTTGAATTTAAAAATCTTGGATATATAGTAAATCAAGAAAAAAGTAATTACGATATTATTATGCCATCTATATATACATCAGTTTATATAATGTTTGAGAGTAATTATAATTTTGACAATTTACCTGAAGGCTTTAACAAAGTGGATAATGATAACGTTGATGATTGTGTTATTTCAAAGGAAATTTGTTATTATAAAGATGGTAAAAGAAAAGATTGGAATGTTATAGATAAGGAAATAAAAGATGCAAATGATAAATTGTTAAAATGGGCAATTGGTTTATCAAAAAATATATAATGAAAGTGAGTTAGATTATGAATATAAATAAAATAAAAAAAGAATTGATTAGACAAAAAGAATCTAAATTTAAAGGTAATATATATCATTATTCACAAGTTAATTTTGCTTATAATTCAAATAAAATTGAAGGAAGTAGATTAACTAGTGAACAAACTGAAGCAATATTTGATACTTCGTCCTTTATTTCTAAAAGCGATGATTTAATTAAATTAGATGATTTAACTGAATCAAAAAATCATTTTAAATTATTTGATTATATGTTAGATAATGTCGATGAATTATTAACTAAAGATATGATAATTGAAATGAATAAGATTTTAAAAAGAAATACTAGTGATGAAGAAAATCCTAGATATAATGTTGGTGGATTTAAGGTCGTTCCTAATATAATAGGTGTTGTCAATGTTATTAATACTACTGAACCAGAAAATGTAGAAAAAGAAATAAATGAATTATTAAATGAGTATAATTCGAGAAATAATATTACTTTAGAAGATATCGTTGATTTTCACTTTAAATTTGAAAGAATACATCCATTTGGTGATGGAAATGGTCGCGTCGGTAGAATCATAATGTTTAAGGAATGCTTAAGAAATAACATTATGCCATTTATTGTATTAGACGATGATAAGTCTTATTATATGAGGGGTTTAAAAGAATATGAAAACGATAAAATGTTTTTAATTGATACGATAAAACATGAACAAGATTTATACGAAAAAATGTGTGGGGAATTATTAAATTTCGAGATAGAAGAAAATAATTAAAAAATTAAACATCCTACAAAAATAATTAATTAAATGTAGGATGTTTCTATATTCTTTAATATCTTATAAAATAAGAATTTATCCTTTATATCAACCTACGGAGCAGGTTGAATTTTGTAAGTACAAAATAAGAGTGTCACTATAACGAATCTTTGTTGTATAAGGAGTCTTTTTATGTTTTGGTGTCAAAATAATGATATTCATGATAATTAAATCAAAAAGATATAATTTGACAAGTATTAATTAATGAGCTAGCATGCATCGCGAAAGGAGATGATGTTTATAGTAATTAGAAAGAGAATGAGTACTTATAAGTAATACTAAATTATGTGCAATTTAAATATTATACAATTTAGTATTACTAAAATTAGTTATTTATCCATAAATTTAAGTGAGGTGCGAGAGTTATGGATAAGTACAAAATCAATTATATTTGTAACGATGAAAAGGATATAAATTATGTATTAATTAGTGTTTTAAATAAAGAACTTAAAAAATATATTCAAACGATTTGTAAAAATAAAGAATGTGAGGTACCATCATTATGTGCTTATATATCTCCAGAAGGTGGTAAGAATTGTTAGAAGGTAAAATCACGATATATAATGTTGGTATTTATATAAGATTATCTCGTGAAGATGATGATAAAGTCTATGAAAGCGAGAGCATTACAAATCAAAAAAGTTTATTACTTCAATATGTTAAAGAGAATAATTTAAGAGTTTATGATATTTATATAGATGATGGATATAGTGGAACTAATTTTGATAGACCTGATTTTAATAGATTACTTAATGATATTGAATTAGGTAGGGTCAATATGGTTATTACTAAAGATATGTCAAGATTAGGAAGAGACTATATTGGTACAGGCAATTTAATAGAAAAGTATTTCCCAGAGCATAATGTAAGATATATAGCAGTTACTGATAATATAGACACTTTTCTAGATAATTCTAATAATGATATTGCTCCATTCAAAGCAATTATGAATGATATGTATGCTAAAGATATATCAAAGAAGATTAAATCAAGTTTAAGAGCAAAACAAAAGGAAGGTAAGTTTGTTGGAGGAAGAACTCCGTTTGGATATGATCAAGATCCGAATGATAAAAATCATTTAGTGATAAATGAGGAACAAGCATCGGTAATTAAAAGAATCTTTGATATGTGTTTAAGTGGTTTATCATTTTTTAAAATAGCAAAACAATTAACTAGTGAAAGTGTAAAAACTCCTGCTGGGTATTATAGTTTTGAATGGAAAAGTCATTATAATTTAAAGTATGGACAGTGGCATTCTAAAACAATTAGAGATATTTTAACTAACAGGATGTATATAGGAGATATGGTACAAAATAGAAGAAGCAAAGTTAATTATAAAGTTAAAAAGGTTATTAAAAATAATCCTAAAGATTATATTATTGTAGAAAATACTCATGAACCTATCATTGATAAAGAAAAATTTTACGAAGTTCAAAAAATAATACCTAAAAATGTTGGAAGAATGGAAAAGAAAGAAAATCATTTGTTAGATGGCCTTTTATACTGTGGTAATTGTGGACATCGTATTTCAGTGCAAGCAAGAAGAAAAAAAGATAATAGATGTTATACTATTTGTAATTATTACAGAACATATATGAAACAAAAACTTTGTACGACTCATTCAAATAATTATGATGAACTAGAAAAAGTAATTCTTAGTTCTTTAACTAATATGTGTTTAAGTTATATTAATAAAGATAAAGTTAAAAATGATGTTTTAAATAATATAACTGAAGATACTAAGTTAAATGATAAAAAAGAATTAGAAACACTAACTAACGATATTAAACAAATAAATGATAATTTAGATATTATTTATATTGATAAATTAAATAATAAAATAACTGAAGAGCAATTTGAAAGAGTAAAGGCAAAATTAGGAAATGAATTAGATATAAAACAAGAAAGATATAATGAATTAACTAATAATATTAATGATAATATTAATGAAGAAACTAAAAATAAAATGATTAGTGAATATATTAATAAGTTCTTATCTATGAAAGAGCCTAGTAGGGAGTTAATAATTAACTTAATCGATAAAATTGAAGTGTTTGATGATAAAACTATAAATATTAAGGTTAATTTTAATAATTTAAATTAGAATTGTGATATAATTGTTTTGGATGTGAGTTTTTATGGGAATAATTATTTTAATAATGTTGTGGATATTATTAAAAATATATTATCCAAAGTTTAGGGGCTTTATGGGTGAATTTTGGGTAAAATTAGAACTTGGTAAATTACCTAAGGATAAGTACATTGTTCTAAATGATATTATGCTAAAAGATGAAAAAGGGACTCATCAAATTGATCATTTAGTTTTATCTGTATTTGGTATTTTTGTTATAGAAATGAAAAACTATTATGGTTTGATAAAGGGAAGGGAATTCGATAATAAATGGTGCCAATATTTAGGAAAAACGAAAAATTACTTTATTAATCCTATTCATCAAAATTATGGACATGTAAAATCTTTATCAAAGTTACTTAAGTTAGATGATAAGTATTTTATATCTATTATATGTTTTTCTAATCAAGCAGAGATTGATGTTAAAAGTAATAGTATTGTTACACAGGTTGATTACTTAAAAAATGAAATTTTAAAATATAAAGAAGTACTTATTGAAAATGATATAAAAGAATTAGCAAATATTATTATATTTAATAATATTGACGATAAAAAATTAAGAAAACAACATATAAAAGATATTCGCACTAGAATTAATAATGATAAGGGATTAGAAAATAATATGATATGTCCAAAATGTGGAAATAAATTGGTTGAGAGAAATAGTAAGTATGGAAAATTCATCGGGTGTTCTAATTATCCAAAGTGTAAATACATTAAGAAATAAAAAACTATCAAAAAAGGGCAAGGACATGTATGTCCTATTAATACTAGAGTTGTGAATAATCATATTTATAGACACACATACCAACCAAGATATAGTTGCTGTGAAGAAAACGTAGTGACCAATGAGCAGTGTGGCTCATGTTGTCAGTTTAGATAGAGCTTAAGAGCTCTTTTCTTTTTACAATTTTTTGATTTGATGGTTATCGTATATTTGTTTGCAAAACATTTGTATCAAATTTTGCTTATATACTGTTATTTTAAAAGGAATAAAGTTTTTAACTAACAAATTTAAAAGAGTTTTATTGACTTATAGTTATGTATAGTATATACTTCCTTTGCAATTGCAAATACTTAAAAAATTAATTTTTTGAAGGAGGTTTTGTTTGAAAAAAATTATATGTCTTATTGGATTATTATTCTTTTGTCACAATGTTAAAGCTAATCAGGTTATTCTGATGGAAGATAGGATAGATGATACATATACATACTACTATGATAGTCAATTGGGAAGAAATCGTTTTTTGAATGCTAGTAAATATATATTTGGTGATAATGTTGCTTATTGTTTGGAGCTTGGAAAAAAAATAGAAAGTAATATTTATACTATGTCTAGTTCTTTTGATGAAATTAATATCGATAAGGAAGACATTGATTATGTTAAATTAGTTAGTTATTATGGTTATGATTATCCGGGACACGATAGTGATAGATATTATATGGCTACACAAGAGCTTATTTGGAATAGACTTTCAAATGTTTCTATTAAATGGGTTAAAGATTTGAACCCTTATTCTGTAGTAGATGTATCTTTTGAAAAAAACGTGATTATCTCTCTAATAAATAGTCATTATATTAAACCATCTTTTGATGGTAAGGAAGTAGATATGATTTATGGTAAAGATTTGGTTCTTACTGATACTAATAATGTTTTAAAATATTACGAAACAGATAATAAATACGTTAAAATTGATGGTGATAAATTAATTATAGATGGTAATATAGACACCAAAGAGATTATTTTAAATAAGAAAAATTATAGTGACAGAGTTTTCTTTGTTTATAGTTCTGGAAATTCACAAAAAATGTTGTCTTCTGGTAAGATAGATAATGTGAGTAGTAAAATAAAGCTGGATATAAAAAGCGGGAGTTTGACTATAAGCAAGTTAGACAAGGAAACAGGAGATAATGTTCCTCAAGGCGATGCTAGTTTATTTGGGGCAATATATGAAATATTTGATGAAAATGATATTTTAATAGGTGAGATTGTTATAGGTAGAGAAAATACTATTAACAATTTACCTATTGGAAAGTATTATATTAAAGAAAAAGAAGCAAGCGATGGGTATTTGCTTGATGATAATGTTTATGAAGTTGAAATAACAGAAAATGAATTAAATATTAATCTTACTGTTTATGAGGAGGTTATTAAAAGGGAAATAAATATTTTTAAGGTTTTTGCAAGTGATAAAACTGGTATTTTGGTGGGGGAATCTGGTGTCACATTTGAAATATATGATAGTAAGAATAAACTTGTAAATACTATTACTACTGATAGTGATGGCTTTGCTAAAGTTTTATTGCCATATGGCATTTATACATTTAGGCAGGTTAATAGTACTGAAGATTATTATAAAGTTGATGACTTTATTGTTAAAGTGGATAAGTATGATGAAAGGCCAATATATAAGCTTTTGTCTAATAGTGAAATAAAGGCAAGGCTTAGGGTGGTGAAAAAAGATATTGAGACAGGAAAAAATATCATAAATTCTAATGTTAAATTTAAGATATTTGATATTAGGAATAATGATTTTGTTAAATTTAAACTTACTTATCCTAAAAAAGAAGAAATAGATGTTTTCAGTGTCGACAGTGATGGTATTTTTGTTACTCCTTTCGAACTTTCTTCGGGAGAATATATTTTATATGAAGTTGATCAAGAAATGAATGGCTATACATATAATAATGAAGGTATTAGATTTAGTATAGGTGAAGATTCTGATTTAATTAATGATAATGAATATGGTGTTATGATAGAGATACCTTTTTATAATAGAAGAGTAAGGGGAAATATTAATATTGTAAAATATGGCGAGAATATGATTGTAGAGAATTTTGGTTATAAATATGATAAGATACTACTAGAAAATGTTAAATTTAATATTTATGCTTTGGAAGATATATATGAAAATGGGGATTTGATATATGAAAGCGGTACTTTAATAGGAGAAGTTATTACTGATGAAAAAGGAGTAGCTAAAATTAGTAATTTGCCCCTTGGGAAATATAAAATAGAAGAAGTTAGTTCTAGTAATGGAAATGTTATAGAAAATAATGAATATGTAGTTTCACTTTCTTATATAGATCAATATACTTCTATTATCAATTATAAATTAATAGTAAATAATTATTTGCCTAAAGGAAGCCTTACTATAAATAAATATGAAAAAGATACTGAGATAGGTATTCCAAATACATTAATTGAAATTTGTAATATTAGGAATGAAGTAGTATATAGTGGATATACCGATAATAATGGACAAATTATTTTGGATGATTTGTCTTACGGTGAATATTATATTTCGGAAGTTGAAGCTAGCAGCGGTTATAAAATTCTTGAAGATAGGATTTATTTTGATATAGATAGTAGTGAGAAAACTATTGATATTTATAATGAGAGATATGTGGTACCGAATACAGGAGTTAGCGGTATTTATAATATTATATTAATTATTTTGATTGTGTTTGGAATGATACTAGTTTTTGTATTTAACAAAATAGTGGTTAAGATACTTGGTTTTTCTTTTATTGCTTTTGGTATTGGCTATTATTCATTGAATTTTTATTTGTATTTTAATGATTATTATAATAACGAAAAGAGTGTAACTGCTATTTTAAACGATGAAGATGAGGTGTCCAGAAATGAAAAATATGATTATATTGGTTTTATCGAAATTCCCTCTATAGAACTTAAAAGGGGCTTTTTGGATAAAGAAAATAAATATAATGATGTTAAATATAATATAGAGATTATCGATATGAGTGAAAATGGGATAATTATGGCGGCTCATAATGGTAATAGTTATTACTCTTACTTTGACAATTTAAAAAAACTAGAGCTTGGTGATACTATATATATTTATTATAATAATAAAAAATATGTGTATATTTATAGTGACTATTACGAAGTTGAAAAAACTGGGTATGTTGATGTATATCGTGATAATACTAGAAAGAATATTGTATTAATAACTTGTAAAGATCAAAACAAACAGAGTGTTTTTGTTGGTTATTTAAAAGAAGTTTTAGATTTTTAGTATCTTTATTAAATTAGAATTTCAGATAATTACTTTGTATTTCTGTCATTCTTTTTTTCTTGCTTTTTTCTATCTATCGTGATAGAATTATTATAGGTGAGAGGTCAAAAGATGATGAATAAAAGGGAAAGTGTAAAATTAGATAAGCTTACAAATAACATTAGTTATCGTATTATTGATGATACAGTTTATTTGTTTCAAAAGACAATTAATATTTCAGAAAATGAGATGAAAATGGCTTTTGAAAGATTATCTCCAATCGTTTTAAATAATAATATTTCTCATATAAATGTGTCCGCTAGTAAGATAGAGGATAGAAAAGAATTTTATCATAATTTTGGTTTTTCGCTATCTTATTACGATGTTAATACATTACGTGTATTGTATCCTGATAAAAAGAATAAAATGGATTATAAATGTTATGGCATTATGACAAGACGTGATTTTCTTAATAAAGTAGATATTAAGGAAGACGTACAAGAAAGAAGATATGGTGCTGCCTCTTCCAATAGTGGGTATGTCAGTAGTTTGTTGCTTTTATTTTTTGGTATTATGGTGCTATGTTTTGTCTGTATAGAAGGGGCCATTTCTTTGGTTAAGTAGAAAGGATTTTGTGTATGACTTTAAATAGTATATTAGTAATATTACAAAAGATAATTGACATTTCTTTTGTGTGGATGATTATCTATTTTGTTTTAAAGAATGTTAAAAATAATGTTAAGATGATTTTATTGTTTAAGGGTGTCTTAGTAATACTTATTGTTAAAATATTAAGTGACACTCTAAATCTTACTACGATTGGATTGCTTTTGGAATATGTTATCATGTGGGGTCCATTGGCCCTTATTATAATATTCCAACCAGAAATTAGAAGTATTTTGGAACATATAGGTAGGAAGCAACTTCTTGGTAGACATAAGGTATTGACTTTAGATGAGCGTGAAAAACTTGTTTACGAAGTTATGTCTGCTGTTGATTATTTGAGAAAATCAAGAGTTGGAGCGCTTATTGTCATTGAAAGAGATATTAGTTTAAATGAATATATTTCTAGAAGTAAACCTATCTATGGGGACATTTCTTCAGAACTATTGATTTCAATCTTTTTCCCAAGAAATCCACTTCATGATGGTGGCGTTATTATTCAAGGTAATAAAATAACTTCTGCTGGTGCTGTTTTTCCAATAAGTATTAATAGTAAAATAAGCAAAAAGCTTGGTACAAGGCATAGGGCTGCAATCGGTATTAGTGAAGAGTCTGATGCTATTGCTATCGTAGTTAGTGAAGAGACTGGTAAAATATCAATAGCGGTTGGTGGCAACCTTAATTATAATCTTTCTTTGGATGATGCTAGAATGATTTTAGTTGAAGAGTTAAAACCTAAAAAGGAAGTTTTACTAGATGATGAGTTTGAGGATGATAGGGAGGAAGATAATAATGAAGGTGCTTAAAAAAATAATTAAAGCCATCAAAAACTTTTTCCGTTTCGTTGCAAGCTTTGTCGATAAATATATTGTAACTCCGATAACTAAATTTGCTTTGTTTTTAAGTGAAAGAACAGATAAGCAAGCTGGTAAATTTGAAAGATGGCTCAACAAAAGAAATACTTTAGTTTTTATATCTCTTTTAATGTCTTTGCTGATATTTTTCTATGTTGACTCTCATGCTGGTACTGTAATTGATTCGGCTGCTGAGGTTCTTAGAAATCAGAAAGTAGAAGCTAGATATAATGCTGAAGCGTACGTAATAGAAGGTTTACCTGAAACGGCAGATGTTACCTTAATTGGAAGAACTGTTGATTTGTATTTAGCAAAACAATTATCGACAGGAAAAGTTACAGTCGATTTATCAAACTTAAAAGAGGGTACACATAAAGTCGATTTGAATTATGAAAGTCAAATAAATTCTGTTAATTATAAATTGGATCCTTCATCGATTACGGTTATTATCTATCCTAAAGTATCTGCAACAAAGACCATTACTGTTGATGTTATAAATAGAGATAAGTTAGATAGTAAATTATCTATTCAGTCTGTTTCTATTGATAAAGAAGAGGTTATTATAAAGGGCGCTGAACATACTCTTGAAAAGGTCGCTACTGTCAAAGCTCTTGTCGATATTGAGAATATTGTTGATCCTAAAGCTGGTGTTACAACTTTAGAAGATGTTAAACTAGTAGCTTATGATAGTTCTGGTAATGTAGTTGATGTTGAAATGGTTCCAGATAGAGTTACGGCGACGTTAAATATTGAGTCTTACAGTGCTACTGCTAAAATTAAGATTATTCCTACGGGAGATGTTGCCTTTGGTAAAGCTATTAGTTCAATTACAACATCTGTCGATAGTATAAATATTTATGGTGATGAAGCTGTGGTAAGTAATTATGCTCAGTCGTATATTCCAGTTGAAGTTGATGTTACTGGATTATCCGAAAATAAAACATATACTGTAGTTGTTCCTAAACCAGATGGAATAAGGGAAGTTTCTGAAAAAACAATTTCAGTTAGTATATCTTTGGGAGAAGAAGAAACTATGGAAATTGAGGATATAAGAATCGATGCCATTAACTTGGGCCCTAATTTAAAAGCAGGTGCTATTGGTGAAAATTCTTCGAAAACGACTGTTATTGTGAAAGGTACTAAAGAGGTTTTGGATACTATAGAGGCTGCCAATATAAAGGCTACCGTCGATTTGTCTGGATTAGGAGAAGGCGAGCATACTGTTAAAGTAAATGTTGTCGGTGATGAAGTAAAGGCTACTTACAGCCCTAAGACGACAACTATAAAAGTTAGAATATCGAGGGAATAATGTCGAATTATGACATGATTTGCCGAAGCTAATGCAAAGAATATAGTTTTGTGTTATCCTTATACTAAAGGAGGATGATTTTAGTGCCAGGTTATGTGTTAGTGGAGGATATTCTGGATGAGATGTCACAAAATATTAGTTATATAAAACTTAATACTTATGTCAAAGAAGGAAAGAAAAAATAGTTTCTTTCCTTCTTTCATTGAAAAAAGAATTGCTTTGTTGTATAATTGTTTTTAGTGATGATTATATGAAAAAGTTATTAATCTTGGTTGCTCTTTTGACTATTATTACCAGCTGTAAAAGAGAAGGTGATGGGTTAAGATTTAAAGAAGAATACGAAGGATTAAATGGTACTACTTCTGTAAGTGGTCAGGAGTATTTATCTATAAATATTAGTAAAGATAATGTTATTAAATATTCTACTATTGATGAACTAATTCATATTTTAAATAGCGGAACTGGTGTTATTTATTTGGGATATCCAGAATGTTCATGGTGTAGAAGTGCTGTTGATTGTCTTCTTTATGCTGCCGATTCAACAGAATTGGATACAATTTATTATTTGAATATGTTGAATGTTAGAGATAGATTATCTTTAGATAGTGATGGCAATATAATGACGGAAGTCGAAGCAAGTGAAGGTTATTATGATTTGGTGGAGGTGCTTTCGCCGATTTTAGATGATTATATTTTGACTTCTTCTAATGGTGATTCTGTTAATACTGGTAAGAAGAGAATATATGTTCCTATTGTGATATTTGTTAAGGATGGTAATATTGTTTATCATCATGTTAATACTGTTTCTACTCAAATAGATCCTTATGTTTCTTTGACAGATGAAGAAAAGGATGAATTGATAAATATATATAAAGATGGTATAATGAAGACAATAAATTAGAATTATTCAAAATAGATGTAGAGGTGAAATAATGGTTAGGAAAAAGAATTTAAAAGAAGAAAATGTTGTTAAACTAGAAAAAATTGAGAGAGGAAAAAATAGTAATGTATCGGAAAGCTTTTATTATTTGCTTGGAGTTGTGTTGGCCTTTGTTCTTATATTTGCTACTTCTGAATTATTGTCCGCTATTAACTATCTTTTTGTAGTTATTTTTGCAATAATAGCGGTAATCCAATGTATTAATTTTGTAATGAATAAGGAGTATGAAAAGAAAAATTATACATATATGGCTTGTTCGATAATATGTGCTTGGCTAGCATTATTTATATTTCAATATGGTGATTTTCTGTTTTTAGAAATGCTTCCTATCTTACTTTCTCTATTTTTGTTTTTGATGGCTATCAGTAGTTTGACTAAATATTTTGATTTTAGAAATAAAGGTAATTTAGTTGTTGCAATTGTTTCTTTAGTGCTTGGTATTTCGTTAATATTTATTCCTAGAAATATTATGTATATATTTTTTAAAATAACTGGTTTTTATATTTTAATTATGTTTATTTTGGACTTTATTGATTATAAAAAAAACAAATTAAAAAAGTAAGATATAAGTTTTATAGATAGAAAGTGATGGGAATTTGATATATATAAATGATTAGAAGATAATATATATATTATCTTTTTTTATACAATAGGAACTTAACAAAATAATTTTTTTAACTGAAATATATTGAAGAACATATGTTTTATATGTTATGTTTCGATTACAAGCAAGGTGATATCTTATGAGGAGTTATAAGGCTTATAAATTTAGATTATATCCTAGTGAAAAACAAACAATCTTAATTCATAAGACTTTTGGATGTGTAAGATTTGTCTATAATCATTACCTTGCTAAACAAGAAAAAGAAGAAATAAAAAAAGCATTTACTAATTGTAAAGTTTTAAAATACTTGCAAGAAGAGAAAACTTTCTTAAAAGAAGTAGATAGTTGTGCTTTAAGATGCACTATCTTTAATTTAGAAGATGCGGATTAGAGCTTGACCCGTGATATAAATGCCAGCATTAATATTATGTTTGAAGGATTAAAACTACATTATCAAAGTTAATAAAAAAAAGTAAAAATAATCAAAGTACGGTGGCGACCATCGGAGTTTATGCCTATGAATAACAGAAAGTATATCTGTTTACAGTATGAAACCTTGGAGGTAACGACAAGGAGAGATAAAACTTGTTTTACCTTTTGTCCTGTGTTTACTATGATACTATATTAATTTGGGATGTCAATTGTTTTAAAAATTTAAATAGCACGTGTTAATTATTTGTCTTGCTGCAAAAGTTGTTGCAAAATAAATATTTTGTGATATAATTATGACTTGTGAAAAAGAGGGTGTATTTTATGAAAATAAAAAATATTGCAATTATTGCTCACGTGGATCATGGTAAGACAACTTTTGTCGATCAATTATTAAAAAAGTCTGGTACTTTTAGAGAAAATGAGCAAGTTGCTACGAGAGTTATGGATTCTAATGATATAGAAAGAGAAAGGGGTATAACGATACTAGCTAAGACTACTTCTGTTCATTATGATGATTATAAAATTAATATTCTCGATACGCCAGGACATGCTGATTTTGGTGGAGAAGTAGAAAGAATAATGAACATGGTAGATGGTGTTATGCTTCTAGTTGATGCATACGAGGGAACTATGCCACAAACTAGGTTTGTTTTAAAAAAAGCTCTTGATGCTGGAGTTAAACCAATAGTTGTTATTAATAAAGTTGATAAACCTACCGCTAGGGTAGAAAAGGTTCTTGATGAGGTTATTGATTTATTTATAGAGCTTGGTGCTAGTGAAGAACAGCTTGACTTTAAGGTTGCCTATGTCTCTGCTTTAAATGGTACGGCAAGTTTGGATCCTGATATTAATACTCAGACTAAAAATTATGATGATATTTTTAAGTTGATTATTAATGAAATACCAGATCCTAATGTTAATGTTTCTGGAGATTTACAATTTCAACCAGCGCTTTTAGATTATAATGAATATGTTGGTAGAATTGGTATTGGTAAAATTCATAGTGGCCATATAAAATTAAATGATATGGTCAGTTGTGTCAGACTTGATGGTAGTATAAAACAGTTTAGGGTTCAGAAACTATTTGGGTTTGATGGATTAAAACGAGTTGAAATAACAGAAGGTGAAGCTGGTGACATTGTGGCTGTAGCGGGTCTTATGGATATTTCTGTTGGTGAAACTATATGTAATGTCGGCAAGGAAAAAGCTCTTCCAATTCTTAGAATTGATGAACCTACTTTGAAGATGACTTTTATGACAAATAATAGTCCCTTTGTCGGTAGAGATGGTAAGAATGTCACTGCAAGAAAAATAGGCGAGAGATTATATAAAGAAATGCAACGTGATGTTAGTTTAAAAGTAGAAGAATCTGGAAATGAATCTTGGATTGTAGCTGGTAGAGGTGAGCTTCACTTATCGATATTAATTGAAAATTTAAGGAGAGAAGGATTTGAACTTCAAGTGTCAAAGCCAGAGGTAATCATTAAAGAAATTGATGGTATAAAATGTGAGCCTTATGAAGATGTTCAGATTGAAGTTAACGAAGATTGTGTTGGTAGTGTTATTGAGGCTCTAGGTCTTCGCGGTGGAAAAATGGATAATATGTCTAATGTTAACAATTT
The DNA here is from genome assembly GCA_944329195.1 of uncultured Bacilli bacterium. Lineage (GTDB taxonomy): Bacteria > Bacillota_I > Bacilli_A > RF39 > UBA660 > CAG-302. The sequence continues at coordinate 15,876 of CALVHX010000021.1, forward strand.
AATCAGACTAAATTATACAATGCCTTCGAGAGGGTTAATTGGGTTTAATACTAATTTTATGACTTTGACAAAAGGATATGGTATTCTTAATCATACTTTTAAGGAGTATTTACCAATTGAAAATATTAATTCAACTGAAAGAAAAGCTGGTGTGCTTGTTGCTACTGAAAATGGAAAGGCAACAGCATATGCTTTGGGACAATTAGAAGATAGGGGAGTTATGTTTATCGAACCCGGTACAGAGGTTTATGAGGGAATGATAGTTGGTGAATGTAATAGAGATAATGATTTAGCTGTCAATGTAGTTAAAGGGAAACAACTTACTAATACTAGAGCGGCTGGTTCTGATCATACGGTAGTTCTTAAAAGACCCAGACCTTTATCACTTGAAGTATGTTTGGGGTACATAAATAATGATGAACTTGTCGAAATAACTCCGAATAATATTAGACTTAGAAAACTTATTTTAAATACTGAAGCAAGAAAGAAGTTTGATGCAAAAAAATAGCTTCTTTTTTTCTTTTATGTGTAATATATTAAATTGGGTGATCTTTTTGAATATAATAGATAGAGGTTTTAAAGAGTTTGTTTTGGAGATAAAATCTAAAAATGAAAAAGAGATATATTATAATATTAGACGAAAATTTGAAGTGATTCCAGAAGAAACAAAGAGAAGTTTAGAAAAGTTTTTTGATAATTTTGATTACTGGGGTAAACTCGATGTCTCCAATGATGTGTATGAGGAAATTGAAAACAAAGAGATATGTTTATACAATCATATTGATGACTTTATTTGGCTCTATGATAATTTAGCGGATTATAGATCAAAGAAGACTTTGTATTCAATTCTAAATAATTGGTATAATTATGATTTTGCACTATCTGCTTCTACGATAGAGTATATGTATGATGATTATTTTGATTTGGATTTGGTTAAGTGTGATAGTAATGAAGTTATAGTAGATTTGGGTGCATATATTGGAGATACTGTTTTATCATATATTAAAAATTATGGGAAGGAATCGTATAAAAAAATATATTGTTATGAAGTGACATCTAGTAGTTTTGATATTTTAAGAGAAAATTTAAAAGATTACAAAAATATAGATTTTCGCTTCAAGGGAGTTAGTGATTCTGTTGGGTTAATGAGGCTTGTAGATAATAAAGAAAGTACTAGTGCTAATACTGTTGTAAGTGATGATGAAGGTGATGTTGTTGTTACTACTTTGGATGAGGATATAAAAGAAAAAGTTACTTTGATAAAGGCGGATATAGAAGGTAGTGAAGTTGCCGCTATTAAGGGGGCAAGAAGGCATATTATTAATGATCATCCTAAACTTCTGATCTCTGTATATCACAGTAATGATGACCTATGGAAGATTCCAAAAATGATCTATGAGATGGACTCTAGCTACAAATTTTATTTGAGGTATAAGAGTACATGTGTCTATCCTACAGAAATAACTTTAATTGCTATTTAATAAAAAAGAATAACACGTGTATTGAGTCTGTAAATGATTTTCTATTTACACAAAATCATTTACAGACTCACCTCTAATCATGGATAGATATCATTTACACAGATTTCTAGACACACTCCACACTCAAGTTCGTGCAAACTTTTTGCTTTTTTTATTTAACTTTTTTTATAAAACCAAATCACACATGCAGTTACAATGATTGCCGCTATTGAGTTAAATAATAACGCTATAAGCACTCTCAATGCTCCTTTCCAATAGGTCTTTCATATCTTTCATCAAGATATATAAACGAATAACTAACTGCAGTAATATCTGCTATTAAAAATACTGTACTCGTCCAAGTAAGACACAAAGAACTAAATGCTATTGCAATTAGTGATAAGGTACCAATTGCAAAAGTAAGCATAGCTAATATTGTTTTCCAACTTATTTTTTCTCATAAGCTTGTCCTTTCTTTTTTACTCTTTGATTAAGAGTAAAAACTTTCTTGAAGCAATTGAATTATTGCTTCAATTTTTTTATTTTTTTCTTCTTCCGTAAGTAGAGTTTTTACCACGACCGTTAAATTTGATTTCAAATAAATCATCCCCCTTATACTTATTTATATTCGTTTTTTTTAGTTCACTAGACTGTTTTTTCAAGCTATTGCAGTAGCTTTTTTTATTTGATTTTCTAATAAATATTTGATATAATGTGTTTCCCTTTGTGGCAAGAAAGAGGTGCTTATGTGTTAAAAGCATTTTTATGCTTGCCCTGTCTGGACTATCAATTAAAGCCTTTTATGGGATGCTTTAAGGATTAATTTCCAAAAGCTTAACAGCTAAGGGACAACAAAGCTTTTATTTTAGAGAGTAAACAATTCTAAAATAGACTATTAATGTTATAATAAATATTAATTTCATATAGTTTTTTTCCTTTACTTTAAAGCAAGTTATTATTTTTATTTTTCTCTTTTATAAGACATATAGTCTTGTAATAGTTGTCCGATATTTACTATTTATTTTTTATGTTTAGAAAACTAAACCTTTAACTTAAAAAAATAATCGTTAACTTTTTCCAGTGGAATATTTAATAAAACACAAATTCTATATATATTTTGCGAGGTAAAATCACGATTTCCATTTAACTTTAGATTTAATGTAGTTCTTCCCATTGGTATAGCATTAGCAAATTTTTCTTGTGTATCATAATATTGTTTAATTTTTCCTTCCAATGCACTATAATCAAACTGATATATCTCGTTCATAACTAAAATCTCCTTTCCAAATAGTTTAGACAACTAAACACAATTAAAGTTTACCAAACAATAAAATAAAAGTCAATACTTTTCGTTTAGAAAAGTAAACTTTTTTTGTTGAATAGGAAAGTTCTCTGTTTAAGAACAAAGCAAAAAGTCGTGTCAGAATAAAAACTGACACGACTAAATAAAGGATAGTCAAAATCCCTTTTAAACAATTTATTTTTCTTTATATTCATGAATTTTTCCATGAACGCTTATGTAGTAAATTGGGACCATTTTTCCTGGACATTTTTCACAATTAAATCTTGGTGGATAATTAGTATCAACACCAATACTATCTGATGCATCTAACATTTCTACTATTTCAGTAGGAATTTTTTCTTTTGTTTTACATTTTTGACATATGAATTCTATGAATTTCCCGTTTTTTTTCATGCTAACCTCCATTTGGTACACCGGTATTGAAGTTGCATGACAGTTTTACATTTACTACATATTAAAGGTGAATCATTAAAAGTTTTAAGACTTAATAGAAACCATTTATTAAACTTTCTAGCAAATTCAATTTTTTGGGGATGTACTAACATAATCATTTTATCATGAAATTTGCTTTTCTTACTATAAAAACCATAATATCTAATAGTTTTAAATTGATATTCAGGAATATGTATAATAATTCTTTTAATGAATTCAAATATATGAACAGTTTCTACAACAAATAAATCATCTTCATGTCTTTGATACCAAAACGTTATATAATCGCCATCAATTTTTAATATTTTTGAAGCAGCAAAAGCAGGTCTTCCACAATATCTTAAAACATATTTAATATTTTGTTTAGTGCCTAAATTTTCATTTTTTTTAGCTCTTACATAGAAACCATTTTTAGAAGTAGAATAAACTTTATTCTTTAACTGTCTGAAGTTTTGTTTGCCAATATTCTTTTCTAACAAATCTAAAAGAACTTTTTGGAAACGTTTTCTAAGCATATCAAAAGGGATGAAATCTATTTTTTTACAATTATTATTACTTACTCCAAGTTCAGCAAGTAAAGCGTGTATATGAGGATTCCATTTATCATCTCTTCCAAAAGTATGAATAACTAAAATAAAACCAGGTTTAAATTCCTTCTTTCCGTATCTGTCTTTAAACCAAGAAGAAATAGTAATATTAACAGCTTCAAATAATAGATTTAGTCTATTTCTATCTTCTCTGAAAAGATTCCATAAAGCATCATGAATAGTAAAAACAAGGTGACGATGATTGCAATTGTATAGTTTAGATTCAATAGAAATAACTCTATCGTTAGAATATTTATTTCCACATGAAGTGCAAAATTTAGATTTGCAGGTATGAAATTGAATATGAGTATTATGACATTTAGAACATTCATATAAAGAAAATCCAAGTTGAGGAGTTTTACATTTCATCATTTTAGCAACTTCAAAATAAACAATATCTCTAATATTAAGATTATTATCATTGGCATATTCACAAAAATCAGACCAATGATCTATAAAAATATCTCGGATAGAGTATGATTGTTCTTTAGGAAAATCTTTAAACATTAAATATTTGCTGGTATAAGTTTTAATAATATTTTCTTTCATAGTACTATTTTACAATTAAAGTAAAAAAAATCCAACCCTAAAGGGTTGGCGAAATTAAATCAATTTATTGATTTTAATTTCTTTTCTTGTTTAGAAAAGTAAACTTTTTTTGTGACTATTCAGTAAAAATGTTACATTTATAAAATTTAATTCTCAGTAAAAATGTTACACAATATTTTATTTTTTTGTATTTTGTAATTCTCAGTGAAAATGTTACACTTTTATTATATAATAAT
>CALVHX010000022.1 GCA_944329195.1 uncultured Bacilli bacterium
ATTGATTTCGTTTAGAGCATCTTCAAATTTTTTATCGTTTTCTTCTTTTGTCGTTCTTAGTTCTTCTTCGGCAGTATATATTTTCTGCATAGCTTCTTCGAGTATTTCCTCGTAGCGGGCTGTTTCACGAATTGGTTTTAACTCTTTTAGTTCTTCTTCCAATTTAGATATTTCATCTAAGTAATTATCTAGATATGATGTTTTATTGATGCTATCTTTAGCAATTAGATAGATTTCTGTATAATAATCAGTGATAAAATTACTTGGCAAAGCGTACATAAAGGTATCTAATTTACCGTCTCCTACTGTCGAAATTCCCTTGTTTTCATATATATAAAGAGAACTTCTTATAGTCCCAACAACCTTATAAGTCGTATTTTTTAAAGTGCTATTAGCCTCTTCATCTAATGTTATTGTGTCATCTATTTTGTAGGTTCCTTCCTCTACTAAAATTTCATTATCATTAGTAGGCATCCTTCCTTCTACTAATTTTACTATGTTTATCTTATCAGATATGGAGTATATTTTGGTGGTGTTACTATTAATTAAGGTTTCGTACGAATATGATGGTGCTACTTCATAAGCCCGGCTTAAAGCTTCTAGTGAAGATACATCATCATCTGTTAGTCCCATTGTACTTACGATTTTAAAATCCATTAATTTAGTTTCATCATAGTATTTATCCATTGTTTTTATCATATCTGATGAAGTTTCTTTAATTCCTGAAAAAAAGGCACTTCCTAGAGCTACTATAAAAATTAGAGAGAAAAAGCGTCCTAGTGACTTGCGAATTTTAATAAAGCTGTTTTTAAATAATAACATTACCAATCTATATCCTTTACTAATTTTGGTTTTTCATTGATAATGATGTCATCTACATGTCCATTCTTTATTTTTATTACTTTATCCGCAATTTCACTAATAACTACATTGTGTGTAATTATGATTGTTGTCATATTCATCGTATGACAAGTGTCTTGTAACAATTTTAGTATCATTCGCCCTGTTTTAGAGTCCAAGGCTCCTGTTGGTTCATCACATAATAGTAATTTAGGATTTTTAGCTAAAGCTCTCGCAATGCTTACTCTTTGCTGTTCTCCTCCAGATAATTGTGCGGGAAAATGGTCTTTGCGATCTTTTAATCCTACTTTAGATAGGGTTGTTAAACTATCCATTGGGTTTTTACAGATTTGACTAGCTAATGACACGTTTTCTAACGCCGTCAAATTACCTACTAAATTATAAAATTGAAAGACAAATCCTATATCATAGCGCCGATAATCTGTAAGCTGTTTTTTAGTGTATTTTGAGATATCTTTTCCATCTACGATGATTGTTCCGCTAGTAGCGGTATCCATTCCTCCTAAAATATTCAAAACAGTAGTTTTTCCTGCCCCTGATGGTCCAAGTATTACTACTAACTCACCTTTTTCAATCGAAAAACTAACCTTCTCGATTGCTCTTATAGGAACTTCGCCCATATTATAAATTTTGGAAACATTTTTAACTTCAATAAATGCCATTTTATCACCTTATTTTCTCAAGTAAAATTATATCATATTTTATAGTAAATATAAAGAAAAAAGTAAAAGTTTTGTCATCAAACATATGTAGTTTCTGGTAACTATACAGTTTAAATATTTATCTATTTTGTTATAGGGCTTTTCTCCATACAACAACATAATTTAATACTTTTTTAGAGTTTTTATTATACTACTTCGACCAGTTTCGAACATTAGTATTGAACTTTCTTCTGGCAATTCTTGAAACACTGATACTTGGCTACCTTCTTTTACTTCTCAAACATCTATTTTTTTCTTCAGTTAATACTATCATTCAAAAAGAACAGCACCACAATAAAGTGAAACTGTTCTTTAACTGATTATAAATTTTACACCCTTCTTTTCATTTTCAATGTTTATATCGTAGTTTAGAAAGATGAGTGTCTTTTTTACGATTGATAAACCAAGGCCAAAAACACCTTTGACACCTTTTTCGTAAGGAGTGAAAATATTGGTTAAGACATTTTCATCGACATTTGGTCCATCATTATATAAAATTATTTTATTGTTTTTTATGGTTATTTTAACTTTTGTTTTAGCATATCGCATAAAATTACCAAGAATATTATCGATAATAGCTTCCCACATTTCTTCGCTTCCACGGAACATAACATTTTTTTTATCAATATCAAGAACAAATTCTACATCAGGTCTAGAAGGATTAAATTTTTCTATAGATGAAAGGACAACTTTGCTAACATCACATTTTTCATTTAAATTATCTTTCTTTTCCTGAAAATAATTTAATTTATTTAAATATAGTAAGGAGTGAACTTTTATTTCTAATTTTTTTAACTGTTCTTTGCATATTTCTAGAGCACTGTCTTTTGTTTCTATCCCATCTTCTGAAGCTTCAATGTAGGATTTCATAACAGTAATAGGAGTTTTAAAATCATGAGAAATATTTTGGTACATTTGATTTTTATATTCTTCTTGTTCTTTCAAATATACGCGCATATTCTCGATGGCTACTTCTAAAGTATATAATTCATCATCATAATCATAAATGTTTTTATGATTGTAATCATCATTATTTATGTTATCAATTTTATCTTTCAGTTTTTTTATTCTATTAACTAAATTATTAGACCATATTAGTATCAAAAGGGAAATTATAACAAATGTAATACCAACCACTATTAATATAATCTTTAATATTTCTGCTTTCATTCTATTTATGTAATTATTTCCAGTAATAGCAATCTTTTTTAGACTACTAGTTTCCTCTAAGGCATAGTAATATATTTTTTTATTATGAATGAAATTACCGTAACTACGAGTAGTATTATTTAATATTATATTAATATCTTTAACATCGATAATAGATGATATATTATCAGATAAAATTACCGAACTATTGTCCTCTGTTACATATATATAAGCAATTTCACTACTTATCTTATTGGAGACATTAGTAGGGTTTTCTAAGAGCAGAAGTGATTGTCTTAAATGATTGTATAAATTTTCCTCATAGATAGGGAGTAATGTCTTTGGAAGGACAATTCCCAGTGATATTATGACAATAAATACAATCAAAACACATATAAAGAGAAGTTGCTCTGTCAATGTAGGTTTTTTCATATCAGACGATAACCATACCCATATATAGTGTTTATATTAAGAAGTGGCATTTTTTTTCTTAATCTTCTTACTAAGTCATCTACTACTCTATCAGTACCAAAATAATTTTCTCCCCAAATGTTGTTTAAAATATCATCCCTCGAGAAAGACTTTTTTATATTTGTTACAAACATATATAGTAGATCAAACTCTAAAGTAGTAAGATTTAAATCTTTATCATTTAAAATTACCATTCGTTTATCTAAATCAATAATATAATCCTTGTAGAATATTTTTTTATTGTCTTTTGAATATACTCTTTTAATAATATTATTGACTCTAAGTACTAGTTCTTTAGGAGAATAAGGTTTAGTAATATAATCATCACTTCCTAACTCTAATCCTATAATTTTATCTAGATCTTTATCTCTTGCAGAAGTGAATATAACTGGAATATTTTCATTTATTTCTCTTACTTTTTTAATAATATCGTATCCACTGATGTCATCACCTAGCATAATATCTAAAATCCATAAATCAGCTTTTATATCGATATTATTTAGTGCTTCTATACCACTATAATAGCTTGTCACAGCATATCCTTCTTTTTCTAGATATGTCTTTATAAGATTATTTAAATCTCTCTCATCTTCTACTAGAACTATATTGTACATAGTATCACCTTCTAACTACAGTATAACACTTTTTTTAATAGACTGCACATATTTTATTCATCTATCACTTCCTTTCATATTAAAATTATATTACTATATCTTGTATAAATTATCAAATAAATGTGGTAAATTATGTGATAACAAATATAATGTATTGGTGATACTATGAATGAATACGAAAAAATTAAATTGGATTATGATAGTCTAGAAGATATAATAGATGATAAGACTTTAGATTTACATTATAATGTCCACTATAAAAAATATACTGAAAAATTAAATAGTTTATTACAAGATGAAAACTTTAACTATGGATATAACCCTATCTTTCTTGCTAAAAACATTGATATCTTGCCAATTCAAAACAGAGATGAAATTTTATATAATTTAGGGGGCTACTTAAATCACTCTCTGTATTTTTACAACCTTACAGATAAAAAGAAAGATGCTCCGAATGATTTGATCGAATTAATAAATAAGAACTTTTCTTCCTTCGAATTATTTAGAGAAGAGTTTATTAACATGGCATCAGATTTAAAAGGAAGTGGTTATACTTTTCTCGTAATGGATAAAAATGATAAACTACGTATTGTCAATATGACAAATCAAGATACCCCTTATTACTATGGTTTTATACCAATTATGACTATAGATGTTTGGGAGCATTCGTACTATCTAAAATATTTTTATGATCGAAAGAAATATCTAAGTAATGTATTTAATATAATCGATTTTGAAAAAGTATATGGTCTATATTTAGCCAACAAAAGTGCAATATCAAAATAGTTAAAAGAAAACACTATTCTTTCGGAATAGTGTTTTGGTATTCTTTCTTTTTTACTACGCTGTAAATGTAGCAGTAGTACCAGTTCCACCAGCTGAACTAAATGTTACGTTTCCAGTAAATGAACCTGTATCAGTTTCATTTTGTGATTTATTAGTCTCGTTAATGTAAACCATTATATAGTAATATTTGGTTTGACCAGCTGTGTATAATTCATTGGCAGTGATTGAAGTTACACTACTAGCATTTAGATTAGTACCAACATCATCTGGTTCAGCATCTGCAGTAAGACCAGCATCTTTATTTATATTAGCCCACTTAAGATTAGTGTAACCAGCCGCAGTCAATGCTAAAGAACCATCTAATCTGGCTGGAGCAGTACCAGTGTTTTCAACAGTAATTTTGTATACTTGACATACAGTATTACTATCTTTATCTAAACACATTTTGTCACCACTAGCAGAATCTCCTGCTAAACCATTATTTAATAAACTTTCAGCTATAGGTATTAGACCACCAGTAGCATCTGTACTTACTTTAGTTACTGTCAATGACAAACTAGCAGTTGCAGCTTCACCAGCTACAGTAGTATCATCAGAGTCAGTAGCAGTGAAATATGCAAATGTAGCACCAATGATTGCTACTACTAAAGTAGCCACACCTATTACTGCATAAAATACGCCAGGTCCCTTTCTGTTTTCTTCCATTTTTTCAATCCTCCTTTACATTAATAATTGTAGCAAATAATAATTAAAAAATCAATACTTTTTTTCACTATTTTTCTACTTTGAGTTTTTTGAGTTTTACTACTTAACTTCAACGGTTAGTTATTCACTGGTTGCGAGAAGTTAATGAATTTAGTTTATAATCTTTTTTATTTAAATGAGTAAGTACAATAGGCATATTGAAAATAAATGATTATATAGAAACATCTTTAGATAAATTACAAAGAATAGTGAATAATCGATCTAAACAAATTATTGAAAGATATGGTAGGTTTTGTTTACGGCAATAGAACTAGAAGACCTATAAATACTTTAGATAACTCAATCTCCAAAATATTATACAACTGTATAGAAACAAATATCAAGACTGGAATTTTAAGTGATTTAAAGATTTTTACTACGTTTTTATATTTTTTCACTATGATGTAGTTTTTGAGGGATGGAAGTCATGGTTCTTATAGCTATCAGCATAATTTAAAATACTATAATTATTAAAAGTGCTCAAATAATTAATAGTAGTGTTTTTAACACATATTAAAATATCATTATATGAACTATTTACATAATTTAACTTAATTACCACTTCTCTTGATTTTATTATAAAGTGGTATTCTATAATAAGATAATCTCTACTTAAAAAAATAGTATAGTAAAGAATAAAAGATAGGCAATTTACCTATCCAACTGTGAACAGTAATTTTTTCTATTCATCCTTAACATAATTTTTTCCATCAATATTTACTAAAGTATTTTCATTTACTCCCGGTAGATTTAGGTCTGGGAAAATATATTTTTCTTTCTCTGTATTAACATCCGAAGAAAGTTCATTTTCTTCAGTATAATTTTTAATATTAACTAAGTTTTTGTTATCTGTAAATATTTTACTTTTATCCACCTTATTAGGATCATAAGAATCAATTATCCAAAATTCGTATAATATCTTTAGTATTCCATCTGTCATGACAGAATCACATATGGCACTCATTTTGCTTTCTTCAATTTTAATGTTATTTTCTAGTATAAATATTTCATCTAAAATACTATCTTGTTTTTCGATTAATACGCCTTGACTAATAATTGTATTATAAGTATTTGGAAAGATGTTTTTATCTAATTTTTCTTTTAGTCTATTTCTTTTGATAACTAAACGTGAATATTCTGTTTCTTTTTCAAATAATAAATACAATATATCTCTTATATTTTCATCTTGATATTTTATATCTTCATATAAAATGTTTTTGTATTTATAATTGGTGTCTTCGTGAAATTTGGAAAGAAGCGTATCTTCTAGTAATATGTTATCGACGGCATATTCTTCTTTAGCCACTTTGAGATTTTCTAATTTTTCTTTGGCATCTTTAATACTGTCTAAAATATTCAAATATCTTTCTTTTGCATTTAAATACTTGACAATATTATGATATCTTTCTTTGTATTCAAATAGTTCATCAGAATTACTACTATTTTTTTCTAAATACGCGATGATTTTTTCTAATCTTTCTTTTTCTTCGGGAATCGTAGCGGTAATATAATCATATTTATCCATTTTCATCCTCCCTAAAAGATATTTTTTTGAAATTTTCTACTGTCTTTAATACTAGATTGTTCTTTTTTTCTTTTCTTCTTCTATTTTCATCATCTTGCTCTATTTCTTCTATTTTATCTAGAGCTTGACTTGTTATTTGACTTCTTATGACATTTTCTGCCGCTCGAGAAATGCATTCGCACATTCTTAGTTCATATAATATATAAAACGATAATAGGCTGTGTAACATATTAGTGATATCAGTTTCAATAACAAAATCATTTTTAGTATCATAATCACCATCAAAATCGATAGGAAATAGTGTCAGCTTTCTAAATTCAAAAGATGTACTAGAGTTATAGTGATTATAGTAAAGGTTAATTTCACTATAAGACAAGTCTTGAACCGCATCGTTGATTGTTTTTTCTATTTTACTAAATTCTGTGTAAAAATTATCTTTATCAATTTTTAGTATAGTCTTTTCGTCACTATATATTATTTTCTTTCCAATAATAATTTTATAGTCATCTTTATCGTGACGAATCTGCCTTGATACTTGTGAATTAAAGTTTCCACAAAATCCATAATCATTTGCTATGTAAATGTTTAGTTTGGGCATCTTGGCATCGGGAATAATTGTTTTCTTGTCTAAGACAAGATTTTTATTATAGACGATTTGTTTTATTATTTTTGTTATTTCTTCTCCGACATTACGATAGCTTTCTGCCCTTCTTTTGGAAGCATCTACTCTAAGCAATGAATGAAAGTTCATTACTTTAACGACGTTTTTTATTCTCATTTTTTATCACCTTTTCTAACATATTTATTAGCAAGTATGACGCTATTTAAATTCTTTAATAATGTGTATGATAAATATAAGAAGACAAATATCATAACGAAAACAAGAAGTAACAACATCCATACTGACATATACTCATTGGTAATATAATCGTGGATTAAATAAATTATCTTAATTCCTCCTAGTGAAATTAGTGTTAATAGGATATTTAATATTATCTTCTTATTTTTTATTAAAATATCGGCAAGTATGGATAGGAATAAGGCTATTGCTATAATATCAATACTGACGTCTACAAAAGAGAACATTAGATATATCATAAAGACATAGCTTACAATAGAGGCACTTATACTAATTATTTCAGGAGTGCTGATTCCTTGCAAAACGCCATATATTTTTACTTGGCTTTTTTCTGGATTAAATCTCTTTATCAGTATTTTTAAAATAAGATAGATTGATATTACTACTATTAGTGATGCGATAGCAAAATAAAATATGTTATCCATATAACTACCCCTCTTCTTTTATCATCAAGTTAAAGATGTTATTGCTGTTCATGTAGAAGGCTTTGACCTTTGGAAAAGATAAATTAATGTTGTCGTTTTTTATATCGATAGAGCCCTCTATTTCTCCAATTATAGGTAAATAATCTTTCATAATGAGTAAATTATAATCTTTACTAATAATTCTAATTATTTTTATATTGTCATATTCTCTAAGGCCATTTTCCATATCAAAGATTCTTACTTTTATACCGCTACTATCCATTATATTTACCTATATATCTAAATTTACTTTCATCGATGTCATCATATTTACCATTTAAAATATTTTCGACATCATCTAAAACATCTTTGATATCGACAAATTCACCTTTAATATTTGTATATGATTCCGCTACAAACATTGGTTGTGAGAAATAATTTCTCAACTTTCTAGAGCGATAAAATATATGTTTATCTTCTTCGGATAGTTCTTCAATTCCAAGAACGGCAATAATTTCTTCTAACTCTTCGTATCTAGTTAGGCAGGCTAAAACTTTTTCTACTAGATTGTAATGTCTTTCTCCTATCTTTTCGGCATCGACTAATTTTGATGTGGATTTAAAGACATTAATTGCGGGATATAGACCTAGCTCTGCTATTTTTCTATCCAACACAATTTGTCCATCCATATAACTCATTACTGTTTGAACGGCATCATCTGTCAAGTCATCGGCAGGTATGTATATTGCTTGGAAAGAAGTTATTGATCCATTATTGTTCGAACTTATCCTCTCTTCAATCTGGCTTATCTCGTTAGCCATATTGGCTGGATAACCGTTTTCAATTAATAATTCTTTTAAGTCTGTAGAAATTTCTGCTTTAGCTTGAATGAAACGATAGATATTATCGATAAATATCAAAACATCTTGTTTCTTTTCATCACGCAAGTACTCGGCCATTCTAAGACCTGTTGCCACTGACTTGCTTCTAGATACTGGGTTATCGCCCATCTGTCCAAAAACCATTGTCATTTTATCTAGTAGGTTGGAACTTTTCATATCTTCATATAATTCTTTTCCTTCACGGCTTCTTTCTCCCGCTCCGACAAAGACGGCATTGGAGTTAGAACTGGAATATATATTATGAATTAATTCTTTAATTAAAACTGTTTTACCAACGCCAGCTCCTCCTAATAGTCCCATTTTAAATCCTTTTTGTAATGGTGCAAAAAAGTCGATTACCTTGATACCTGTCCACAATGGATCGTTATCTGCTTTTACTTCTTTCAAGGAAACTGTGTCATTATTTACTTTAACTTTTTTTTCACTTTCAAAAGGAAGGCCATCGATAACGTCTCCATAAGAATCGAATACTCTTCCTAATATTTTGTCAGAATATTCTATTTCTAGGCCATCACTTATTTTATTTACTATACTTCCCTTTTGTAATCCTCTAGTACTATATAGGCTCACACATGTGGCAGATACGTTATTGATTTCAATTATTTCAAATACGTATTTGTGATTATTTTCTACTTCAAGAATGTCGCCAATTTTTACATCAGTATTTGATAAAATTATTTCTACCGATATATCACTAATTGTTATTATCTTGCCTACTTGCATCATTTTCACCACCCTCTAAGAACTTATATAGACTAAGCATTTCATCTTTGCTTTTGGGAGCAAATTTATATTGTCTAAGTTTATCTAAAATTATTTTACCCTCTTTCATTCTCTTTTGTAATTCTGGACTCATTTCATCGATATTGGCAAGTTCATAGACATCTCTAACATCTAAATATTCTAGTAGTTCATTTCTAACTAAACTTCCTAAACGTTTCATTTCTTTGTCTTGAACATTACCACCAAGGCGCGATACGGACAAGCCATAATTTAGAGCGGGTTTTTCTCCCTTAGCAAAATTTTTACTCGAAAGTACTAACTGTCCATCACATATTGAAATAATATTTGTCGAAATGTAATCGGTAATATCCGATGACTTTGTTTCTACGATTGGAAGAATTGTTATCGAACCTCCATTTTTATGTTGGCACCCTTTTTCTAAAAGCTTAGAGTGGGCAAAAAAGATATCCGATGGATATGCATCTCTTCCCGGTGTCTTTTTACTAGCAAGAGATATTTGCCTATAGACATCGGCATGCTTTTTTAAGTCGTCTATAACTACAAGTACATCGTAGGAGTCCATCATCATTTCTTCGGCGATGGAAAGGGCTACATAAGGAGTTAAATATGTCCTATTGGGAAGCTCATCGTGAAATGAAGCGATAATGATTGTATAACTAGCCGCTCCTCTTTTGGTAAGTTCATAATATATATCTTTAACTTCTTTTTTTGTCTTTCCTATTGCCACATATATACATACCATATTCTTGTCTTTTTGATTAACTATGGCATCTAGAGCAATTTGGGTTTTTCCTGTTTTTTTGTCACCAATTATTAACTGTCTTTGTCCTCTTCCAATCGGATATAACATATCGATACCTGTTATACCAGTTAAAAACTCTCTCGTAACTAATCCTCTATCCATAAGGGGTATTGGTTCATTTTCGATAGGAACTTCTACTAAATTATCAAATCTCTTTCCCGCTATTAGATCATTGCCAAAAATATCGATAACTTTTCCCATTGAATCCATACTGAATAGACATCTGAATTGTTTTTTTAAGGAATAAGCTAAATCGCCCGGATTTATTTTATCGTTTATTTCGACAATAGATACTGTTACAGAATTTTTTCCTACACTAAAAACAAAGCCTTTAGCTTTATCGGCAATATTAATCTCTTCATAATATGTTATGTCATTAAGTCCAGATACAATAACTGTATAGGGGTTTACTTTAATTACCTTGCCGACAGAATAAATGTTATCATTATTTTTTATATCCTCTACTCTTCTATCTATTTTATTAAGTTCCATATCACACATTCCCTTCATTTAAGCTAAAATCATAAACTTTATTTTTATATAGTATTTTTATTCCTCTATATATACTTTCAGAAACAATTGTCTTAATTTTCTTGTCGATATAATCATAATTAATATTTTGGTTAGGAACTAATATTACTACAGTAGGATCATTTAGTTCAATTAATCTATTTAAATAATCAATAAAGTCTTCCATATTAAATCTATTTGTACTTAAGAATATTTCATAGACTTTATATTCTTCTTCATTTAGCATCTTTTTTAAATATTCATTTCTTTCTTCGGGCTGTAAAATTTCTATCTTGTAAATTTCATCTGGATTGAATTTATTTCTCAAATTAAGACAAAATTCATATCTACTATTATCTTTAATATTCGATATAAAGTCCTTTACCAGATCTTCATAGTTGATAATAAACTTTTCTTCTATTTTTTTGTTGATAGCAAATATACTTTTATCTAAATAATTAGTCTCTGTGAGTAAGTCTATAATACTACTATCAAAATCGTAACTGGGACTAGCTTCAGTCAAACTATTTTCTTTTAACCCTTCTTTTCTCTTTCTTAATTCTTCTTCTACTTTAGAAAGTTGTTTTTCTTTTTCATCGATTAAATAGTCATATTCTTTTAGTTTATCGACAAAATATGATTTCGATTTATCATCTATCGTCTTGACTGTGTTTTTGAGTATTAGACTCATAACGACGACAAGCAAGATGATAACGACAAAAGAGATAATAAATTCAGTCATATTATCCCACTAATGGATTAAAAAATAGTAATAAGAAGCAAAAAGCGAACAAGAATAGTAAGAAAATAGCAAATATAATTAAAATTGTCATGATTGAATGAACAACATCATTTTTAGTTTCTGGATTTCTTCCCACTGCTTCGGCAACTCTTCCTCCAAGTAATCCTACTCCAAGTCCTAGCCCTAAAAAGGCAAATCCTAACATAATTCCAATTCCAATTGCGGTTGCTGATAAAATACTTTCCATTATAATTCCTCCTTATTTATTTCCCCAATTTCTCTTTCAATGTAAGCCATAGCAACATCCATATTGGTGCGATAGCAAAGTTTATGAATTTCTGATAATCTTACTACATAATACTCTATATCGTCATTCATATAGATACTAATAATCTCTGAGATTTTTTCTCTTATTCTTACAATATATTTTTCACTGCTGTCATTAAATTCTTCCGCTGACAATGTTTCCCCAGTTATTGCATCAACTACTTCTTTCTCTGTATCATCAGGTAATCTTATGTATTCATTAAATATGTCGATAGCTATTTCTCTATAGCTACTAGAAGCAATATCTAGCATTTTTTCATTATCTATCTCTTCATCTTTTTCTAAATCGACATTTAGAGTTATTATTTCTTCGTAATTAGCTAAGTCACCATATACAACATAACTTATTTTTATTGATAATATTTTATTATTTAAATTTTTACTGATATCGACATCGATAATTTCGTTATTATTTAAAATTTCGTTTTGTTTTTCTAAAAATCTATCGTTAATTTCACTGCTTATATTTTTTAAATGGACTACGTTTCCTTCTACTTCCACATAGTCACTAATTCTATGACTCACTATCTTGTTATTATCATCTTTGCTGTAATACTTATTTTGATAGGCAAATATCCAGTAAGTAATCATAGCAATAATTATACAGAAAGACATAACTGATACTAAGATAAGTCTTTTAATATCAATATTATCACTTTTTACTTTCTTTTTTTTCTTATTCATAAGTTTCACTTTCCTACTCTATATAAGTATATCATTTAAAGTTTTATTAGTCAATGAGATTTTTAACTTTTCTAAAACTTGAATTTACATGAAAAAAGAGAAATTTTTTATTTCTCATAATCACAATTTAGACATTTAACTTTATCTTTTTTTTCAACTAAAATACCGCTACAACGGGGGCATTTTTCCTCTATTGGTTTGTCCCAAGTTGCAAAATCGCATTTTGGATAATTGGAGCACCCATAAAAGACTTTTCCCTTCTTAGTCTTCTTCTCTACTACTTTTCCATCACATTTTGGACAGTCAATAATTTCTTTTAGTTCTTTTTCTTCCTTGTTACTCTTTATATACTTGCATGTTGGATAATTGGAACATGCTACAAATTTTCCATATCTACTTTGTTTAACGACTAAAGGGCTGTTGCAATTAGGGCATAATTCTCCTGTTTCTTCGGGAGGCTTCTTTTCCATTTCTTTGAAAGCTACTTCTACTTTTGGTTCGAATTCTTTATAAAATAAAGATAATAATTTATTCCACTCTAAATCTCCATCTGCTATTTTATCTAAGTCATCTTCCATCTTTTTAGTATACTCTACATTAATGATATCTTTGAAAAATTCTTGTAGTTTATCTGTCGTTTCGATGCCAATATCAGTTGGAACAAATTTCTTATCAACTAATTTGACATAAGCTCTTTCTTCTAATGTATCAATGGTTTTAGCATAAGTAGAAGGTCTTCCAATACCTAACTCTTCCATTTCTTTAATCAATTTGCTTTCAGTGTACCTAGCGGGTGGTTTAGTTGTATGAGATGAATAGGATATATCATTTGCCGCTATTACACTACTTTGGTAATTTTCAAAGTCTGGTAAAATAGTATTTTCATTATCTTCATATGCACTGTATACTTTTAAGTAACCATCAAAAATAAGTATTTGTCCTGTTGCTTTGAACTGGTAATTATTATTATCTAAAATGACAGTTGTCGCCTCTGTCTTGGCATCTTTCATAAGTGAAGCAAGTGCTCTATAATAAATAATTTTATATAGTTTATACTCATCATTTGTCAGAAATTCTTTTATTTCTTCTGGATTTCTTCTGATGGAAGTTGGTCTAATCGCTTCATGGGCATCTTGTATATTTTCTGATTTATTGTTCTTTTTTACATAGCCAACATAGTCACTACCATATTTATCTTTTATATAAGCATATGAGTCTTTTATAAATTCGTCAGACAACCTTACAGAATCTGTTCTCATATAAGTTATAAGACCTACTGTTTCATCTTTTAATGAAATTCCTTCATATAGCTTTTGGGCTATCATCATTGTCTTTTTTGAAGTGAATCCTAATTTAGTTGAAGCTTCTTGCTGTAATGTACTTGTGATAAATGGTGCTTTGCTCTTTTTTAGCTTTTCTTTTTTTTCTACTTTTTCTATTTTGAAAGCTTTTGATAGTTTACTCAATATTTCTTTTGCTTCTGATTCTTCTTTTATCTCGATCTTTTGGTGATCGTACATTTCTAGTTTAGCGCTAAATTCACTAAAATAAGCGTCTATTTCAAAGTACTGTTCAGGTATGAAAGACTCTATTTCTCTTTCTCTGTCGACAATTAACTTTAAGGCTACCGACTGAACTCTTCCGGCTGATTTTCCTCCAGTTTTTGACTGCATTAGTTTGCTTAACCTAAAGCCTATTATACGGTCAAGTATCCTTCTAGTTTCTTGCGATCTGACTAGGTTATCATCGATCTTTCTTGCTTTGGAAAATGAATTTAAAACTGCATTTTTAGTAATTTCATTGAAAACTATTCTATCATAATTTTCTTCTTTTAAACCAAGTGTGTCATAAAGATGCCAACTGATGGCTTCTCCTTCACGGTCTGGGTCTGTTGCTAAGTAGACAAAGTCGGCGTCTTTTATATCCTTTTTTAATTCTTTTACTAATTTGCTTTTACCTTTTATTATTTTATAATCTGGTTTAAAATTATTTTCGACATCTACCCCGAAACCGAACTTACCTGATGTGGATAGATCTCTTATATGTCCAAGTGAAGACACTACTTTATAGTCCTTCCCTAAATATTTTTCTATCGTTTTACTTTTATGTGGTGATTCGACAATTACTAATTTTTTTGCCATATAACCCTTCCTTTCTGTAACATTATATACTATTTTTTTGATAAAATGCAAGTTCTTATAAAATCTTTAGTATTGTTACTATATTTATAGCAATATCATTCTTTAATTATCAAAGCAATTATAAAGTATTCATAAATAGATGTCAACACATTTCTATCCATTACTTACGAAAAATAAAAAAAAGACATTTTAGTCTTTATAAACTATTAATTGACCTTCTTTTAAATAAATGTTACTGTTCTGACTTAGTAATTTTTCTATATTGCCAGATAACAATCTATTTACTCCTGATAAGGTGTCATTTTCTTTTGTTATATAGTATTTAACATCCTTTTTTGGAACCATAATTATAGTATTTGGATAAATATAGTCATTTACATTAAGTCCGTTTAGTAGAGCTAGTAAATTATAATCTGTGTTGTATCTTCTTGCTATTTCGTATAAAGTATCTCCCTTTTGAATTGTATACATTTCAAAAAAGTTATTTATCTTGGGTACAATTATATTAGTACCTACACTAAAAGTACTATTTGGATTTAATTGCCTTAGTACTTGTGGTGATGTATTATATTTTACTGCTATAGTTTCTATTGTGTCACCATTTTGTATCTGATAGATATCATACATACTTATTACCTCCAATATATAGTATGATATTTATCTTTATTTGTGAATTAGTTCTCCCTTAGGGCATCTATTACCCCATGCATCTATCACTTTTTTATTTTTTATTACTTCGATTATTTCACAATTATTAGCACATCCATGACATTCTACTCCTTTTGTTTCAAAGACTACATCTTCTATATTAAAGGAGAAATCTACTTCACTACTATCCTTAGATAGTATTGCAACCCCAAGAGCTCCCATCAAATGGGAATTGTTATCGACAATAATAGGATAACCCGTTACCTTTTCAAAAGCTTTAACTACACCAATATTTTTAGATACTCCACCTTGAAATACTATTGGAGGAACTATTTTCTTCCCTTTTCCAACATTATTTAAATAATTATTTACAATAGCTAAACATAATCCCGCTACTATATCTTCCTTTTTGTGACCTATTTGTGATTTGTGAACTAGATCTGATTCAGCAAAAACAGTGCAACGAGCGGCTATTTTGGTTGGATTTTTGCTAGTTAAAGCGATATTTCCAAAATCTTCTATTGGTATGGCTAGTCTTTTTGATTGACTCGATAAGAACGAACCAGTCCCAGCAGCACACAGTGTGTTCATCGCATAATCGGTAACTATTTTATTGTTTATTAGTATTATTTTGGAATCTTGTCCTCCTATTTCAAAAATAGTACGGACTTCAGGGTAAATACTTGTCGTCCCTACGGCATGGGCAGTTATTTCGTTTTTTATAGTATTTGCTCCTAGTAATACTCCTATTAATTTTCTTGCTGAACCAGTAGTTCCTACTCCTACTACTTTATATTCATTTAAATTTATTTGCTTTTTTAAATTTTTTATTACTTTTTTAGTAGCCACTATTGGATTTCCTTCTGTATATAGATAGCAACTAGCTAGAATTTTATTATTTTCATCAATTACCACTCCCTTAGTAGAAATACTTCCGATATCAATTCCTAAATATGCTTTTTTCATTCTTCACCTCATCTTAATTATATGCAGAGTTATCTAAAAAAGATGTCGAATTATAGCTACTATATATTTTAAAACTATTATAAATAATATGATGTATTTATTTATAGGAACATTTAAGTTGTATGTAAATTTATTTTTTTTTATAGATTAAATTTTAATTTGCTGATATAATATAATCGAGGATGTGATGAATTTGAGTATAAATAAAGTTAAATGTGTTTTAAAAAGTATTTTTCTTATCTTTTTACTTATGTACTTTTCTTCTTTTGTCTTTGCTATATTTAACGTAGACCCAGAAAAAGTTTCCACTAATGAATATAGCTTTTATTTATTTATTAGTAATTTGCTAATGCTTGGTATTTTTATTTTTATCTATAAAGATACTTTGAAAAAGGACTTTAAAGACTATATTAAGAATTTGGGAACTAATATGGAAACATCAATAAAGTATTGGCTTGTTGGATTTGGTATTATGGCTTTAAGTAATATATTTATAACCTATATCTTAAGAATGTCAATCGCGGAAAATGAAGAACAAATTAGAGCTCTCGTAGATATAGCTCCGCTATTTATGATATTTGATGTCGTTATATATGCTCCTCTGACAGAAGAATTAATTTTTAGGAAAAGTCTTAAGGACATATTTTCTAATAAATGGATATTTGTCATTGTAAGTGGAATTGTCTTTGGTGGTCTTCACGTCGTAAGCTATATAAATAATCCGAGTGATCTTATCTACTTAATTCCATATGGTTCTCTTGGTGTTAATTTTGCTTTACTTTATCATAAAACAGACAATATTTTCTCGACGATTAGTATGCATGCTTTACATAATGGGCTAGCTATACTTATATATTTCCTTGGGGCCACTGTATGAAAAAAATTTTAAAGTTCTTATTATTTGCTATAGTAGTAATCATTTTAGTAATTGCCTATAGTAGATATGTAGGTACAAGTGGTTTAGTGACCAAAGAATATAAAATTGAAACTAATAAAATTGATGATAGTTTTGATGGATTAAAAATTGTTCACTTTAGTGACTTGCATTATAAAAGAATCATTAATAGAGAAAGACTAGAAAGTGTTGTCGAGGAAATTAATTTGATTAATCCTGATATTGTGTTTTTCACTGGTGATTTAATTGACAAAGACTTTGATATTACTGATCAAGATAAAATTGATTTGACTGAATGCTTGAAGATGATCAATAGTAAATATGGAAAATATGCTGTAAATGGAAATCACGACTATGTTAGAGATGAGAATTTATTAAATGAAATATATGATGGTAGTGATTTTATCCTCTTAAATAATAATTATGATATTATATATGGCGATGGTGATGATAAACTATTTATTGGCGGTTTGGATAACTATAGCTATGGTAAGTCAGATATTGACAAGGTTATGAATTATTTTGTAAATAATGAAGACATTAGTTATAAAATTATATTGGTTCATGAACCCGACTATGCGGATAACTTTATAAATAGATATAATATTGATTTAATACTTTCTGGTCACTCTCACAATGGCCAAGTTAATATTCCATATATTAAAAAACTATTTCTACCATATGGTAGTAAAAAATATTATGAAAATTATTATGAAATTAACAATACTCTAATATACGTATCAAGCGGAATTGGCGAATCAAGAATTAACTTTCGACTATTTAATAGACCTTCAATTAACTTTTATAGAATAAATAAAAATACAGACTAGTGTCTGTATTTTTATTTATGCCACTAATACATTATTTAAATTAGTAAATTTATTAATTATCCAATCTCTTTCAGTACTATCTTTAACATAGATGGTAGCACTACTCGGCACACCAAAAAACATACTAGAATAACTTGTTACATTTGAGAAGGTTGCATTTCTCATATCTAAATTCGTTAGATTCTGACAATTATTAAACATACTTGACATACCTGTTACTTTTGATGTATCAAAGCTTGATAAGTCTAGCTCCGTTAAGCTATTGCACCCTTGAAACATATTACTCATAGTTGTTACATTTGAAGTATTAAAACTTGATAAATTTAATTTAGTTAATTTATTGCAGCCATTAAACATTAAACTCATATCTGTTACTTTAGATGTATCAAAACTACTTAAGTCTAACTCTATTAAACTATTACATCCAGAAAACATTTGGGATATATTAGTAACACTAGATGTATTAAAACTTGATAAATCCAAGGTTGTTAGTGATTTGCATCCAAAAAACATTTGCCACATACTCGTCACTTTGGATGTATCAAAACTTGTTAAATTTAATTCTCTTAAGCTAGAACAACTGGCAAACATATCTAACATTGTAGTCACTTTAGAAGTATCAAAGCTCGATAAATCTAGACTTGTTAGACTGGAACAATTATAAAACATACTTGCCATGTTTGTTACTTTGGACGTATCAAAACTGCTTAAGTTTAGACTTGTTAAATTACTGCAGCCGTAAAACATCCAGTACATGGTGGTAACATTTGATGTATTAAAATTACTTAAGTCTATACTTGTAAGACTAGAACAACCTCGAAACATCTCTGCCATGGTTGTTACATTAGAAGTGTTAAGGTTTAACAAATTAAGTTCAGTTAAGCTATTACATGAACGAAACATACCGTTCATATTTGTTACACTTTTTGTATCAAAATTTGTTATGTTAAGCTGTGTTAATTTTGTACAGCCACTAAACATTGAACTCATTACCTTAACTTTTGATGTGTTAAAGCCCGCTAAATCTAAGCTTGTAAGACTAGAGCACCCTTCAAACATACTGCCCATCCACTCGACATTACTCGTATCAAAATTACTCACATCTAGGCTTGTTAAACTTTTAAGTCCATTGAACATTCTTCCCATCGATGCAACTTTACTTGTATCAAAAGAACTTACATTTAAACTAGTTAGGCTACTGCACCCTTGAAACATTCCTCCGCCTCCGACAGTATGAGTTCCTCCCATCGAAGTAACATTTGAAGTATCAAAATTTGATAAATCTAATGTTACTATTTTACTGCACCCTTGAAACATGCTTTGCATTGTAGTTACTTTGCTAGTATCAAAATTACCAACATTTAATTCTACTAAACTTTGACAGTTATAGAACATAGAGTTCATTTCAGTAACATTACTAGTATCAAAGCTTGATAAATCTAGGTCCACTAAATTAGTACATCCACTAAACATCTGCGCCATACTAGTAACTTTTTCTGTACTAAAGTTTGATAGGTCAAGTTCTTTAAGTCCGCTACTATTATAGAACATATAACTCATACTTGTCATATATGAAGTATCTAGTTTACTTAAATCTAAACTCTCTATATTTGTCAAATATGAAAATAATCCACTCCCACTAGTATTAGTTTCTACTAC
>CALVHX010000023.1 GCA_944329195.1 uncultured Bacilli bacterium
ATTCTTCTGGTATAGATTTTTATGAAGTGTATGCTGACTATAACTATTCACCCCTTACAAACTAGTACACAGCGATAATTTTTTTTAAATTATAATATAATATTATATTATTGCTACTTAAATTACTTTCATTTAATTTCAATCCATAGGAGGAAAATACTGTTTTCACCTTCTTTTAAGTTAAATAATACAATGTAAAAAAAGTTTTACAAAATAATTGACAAAGTAATCATATTGTAGTATCATAAATATCCGTTATAAAGGAGTAATTATGAATAAAATAATAAAATATCAAAAAGAAATTGGAAAAAACAATATATTATATTTTAAAGATACTATGTATGAAAAAATAATAAGAAAAGTTTTCAAGATTATTTTACTATTATTTATTTCTGAACTTATTAGTAATAAAATTTTTTATTCATTTACTCTTATATATGTTATTTTTACCATATACTGTATTTATAATTTATACAAAGAATATAACTATATAATAAGTGATATTAAAAATAGTTTTAAAATAACTGATGTTATATGTATTGAAATTAACATTAAAAAGATTATTAGAAATATTGGAATATTAAAAAAAGAGGAAGAAAACTATGGAAAATAAGCTATTTACTGGCGATATAATTAATGTGAGATTTTTAAATGGAACAAGAACCCAAGAGGTAGTAAAGAAAACTGTTTTATATCAAGATAGTGACGCATTATATACAGATTTAGATACTAATATTTCTTATTATGTTTTTAAAGAAACAGATCGCCTGCTTGGGTATTTTATAAGTGCTTCTTCCCTAATAAAAACAGACAGTAAAGAATATAAAAAAGACTATTTATATTTAGTTCAAAAACATTTAGATGGTCCTATAAAAGTAACAAATGAATCAGGAAAACGTAGAGGAATAAGAAAAAAAGTTTAACAATGTGATTAAACTTTTTTCTTATTCATATATTTAAACAGGTGATAATAGTGAATAACACAGTTTTTTCCCTTTTACTTACTTTAATAGCAGGGCTTTCTACTATGATTGGCAGTCTCCTTATATTTGTCAATAAAAAAAATCATAATAAAATAGTCATAGCTTCTCTTTCTTTTGCCGCTGGGGTTATGATCACTGTATCAATAACAGATTTAATTCCAGAAAGTATTATTCTTTTACGAAGTAATTTAAGTGAAATAAGTACCATTTTAATAAGCTTTCTGGCAGTAATTTTAGGAGTAATTATATCGATGCTTATCGATTACTATCTGCCCGATAAACCTAAAATAGAAACTAAAGATTCTTCCTTATTTAAAGTTGGAATTATATCTATGGTTGCTATTATTATGCACAATATACCAGAAGGAATTGCTACATTTGTTGCTACCAATAGTGATGTTAGTCTTGGCATTTCGCTTACCATAGCAATAGCTATGCACAATATACCAGAAGGAATTAGTATTTCAATACCAATATATTACTCGACAGGGAGCAGAAAGACAGCTCTCATGTACACGTTTATTTCAGCAATATCAGAGCCGTTTGGAGCACTTCTTGCCCTTATTTTTTTAAAAAATTATATTAATGACATAATTCTTGGTATTTTGTTTTCTTCAATAGCGGGAATTATGCTTCAAATATCTTTTTGTGAACTTTTACCGGCTGTAAAAAAATATCAAAAAAACAGAAAGATTAAATTAGTTTTCTTTCTATTAGGAGCTATATTTATGCTATTGAAATTTACTATTTAATTTTGCCAAAATATATGTTATACTTGAAATGGTGATTGTAAGTGAGTAGCAAAATTTTATTACCTAAAAAGATGATTTATGATAGAAAGCTAAATATTGAACAATTAGAATTATTAGGTAGCCAATACCAAAAGATTTTGCAGATAAGCAAAGAGGGAAACTCCAATAATCAATTATATTTAACAAAGAATAGAGAAGTCTATCTACCAAAAGGAGCTCTAATACATTATAGTAGTTCCGCTATTGAAACAATAAGAAGCATCAGCAAAAATGGAATATTGGCTCCGGAACTATTTGGTCAAAAGAAACAAGGTAGTACCTACTATTGTGCGGATTTTTACAAAATAGAAAGTGATATGCTGATTTCTGACTACAACAAAAATTTTACGTTCTTAAATCAAAACGATTTTAGAAATAATGGCATAGCATACGTTATTAATCCAACTAGTAAGATAGGGGGACTAATATATTACGATTTACTAGATAGTAAATTTAATAATAACAGTACAATTAATACTATCATTGACTACCAAAACACACATGGGATAAATAATAGTTCTGCAATATTAGGAGGAATACCCTCTAATGCAATATCGGGCATAATTTTAGGAGACAAAGTAGTGCTTAATACTGAACTTACTAAAATAATAGAAAAATATTTTCCAAATGTATATCTAATAACAAGAGGTGGCAATATTTTAAAAGATAGATCAAATATGGTAAAAATTGAAGATTTTGAAAATATTTCACTCAAATGGTCACAAGAATCAATTAAAAATATGAATCTTCAAAATAAAGCAAAAATATTACAAGAAGAAAATAATAAGCTGAAAGAAAATATTTCACTACTTTTAAATAACATTAAAAAGATATTAACTCCATTCGAACAAGCAAAACTACTTATTTCTATTGGTTATTTTGAACTTCCCACTTCCTTACTTAAGCAGTTGACTGAAAAAGAAAAAGAAAAGCTTCAGATAATCGAAAATCGTAAAGAAAGTTAAAAAAGTAATGACAAGTTACTTTTTTTTTGATATAATTATATAGTAGTAGAGTAGGAGGATAAAGATGAAAGAAACGCTTATATGTACTTTAGGTAAACATCATATATACTATTTAAATGATGTTAATTGTGGTTTTTATATTTTACTTCCCTACAAAGACTATACAGAAACAAATATTTCTATAAGGTTAAAGAGTAATTATCAAATGTACGATCCCAATAAAAACTCAATTAATGCTATTATAGAAGAACTTATAAGCTATTACAAAAATATTGACAATTATAATATAACATTAGTTTTACCAATATTCTATGATGATATTTTGACACGAATAAGAACGATCGATGACATGGAAATTTATCAAAAGATTGATAGTTATTTGGGAAATATATTTAATAGTGCTTATTTATTCTTGACAAAGAATGGAATTAAAGTCAACAACAATATATACATTATTAACAATGATTCTTTCAAAAAATTTACCAACTGGTTTGTCTCAAAATATAATAACAGAATTGAATACAAAACAATTTTAGAATTAGTTAAACAATCTGATAATTTTAATAATTATAATTTAGTAGAAACTCCCAATATAAATTTCGTAGTAGGAAAAAATGAAGCTCCCGATTTAGTTAAAACTGCAGAAATAGAAGTAGAAACTTTTGATAACTATGTCAAGAGTATCAATGAAGAAATTACACAAAACAAGAGTAAGAATACTGACAATAAAGAAAATGCCGGCTTTATATCGTATATTTTACTTGGCGTATTAACCTTTACTATTTCATTAATTATATTATTTATGTTAGTCAAATAAAAAAGTACTCTACATTATGCGAGTACATAAACTAAAATTGAAGTTAAAGCAGAAGCTACCGCTAGGAAAAGCATTACATAGCCAAAGATTTTGTTGCCTATGTTTTTCTTTTTTTTCTTTTTACTCATTAATTTATACACCTCTTATAAATTATACTAAAAATATAGAATAATTTCAATACAATTTAATATACTTTATTGGTGATAATATTATGAGTAAAAAAACTAATAGCATTTTATCTATAATTCTTCCCAATAAAAAAACTAACATATTTGTACTATTTATTATTATTTTAGGAATAATTTCAGGGACAATATTTTTATTAGTATTAAATGATACCGATAAAGAGCTAGTTACTAATCAAATAACAAATTTTTTTACCAATATCAATACAAATAATATTAATAATGGACAAGCATTTACAAATTCTCTTACTCAAAATTTCATTTTCATTATTTTAGTTTGGGTTTTAGGAATGTCAATGATTGGTATTTTCTTAAATATCTTTTTGATATATATGAAAGGTTTCATTATAGGCTTTTCAGTTTCTTCTTTTTTTCTAATATATGAATATAAGGGATTAATAGCAGGATTAATATATTTAGTTCCAACATCTATTATAAATATATTAATCGTTCTAATGTTGGGAACTTACTCCATAATGTTTACCATGACATTATGGAAGCATATTTTTTCTAAAACCAAAGGAAGTGGCTTTAACAGTTTTCTAAAAAAATACTTTTTAATACTAGGAATATGTCTTTTGTTGGGATTAGTTACCGCAATTACAGAAAGCTATCTATTACCAACCATATTTAAGATATTTATAAAACTATTTATTTAATTTTTCTTTCTTTTATAATACCATACTTTGTGGTATAATACTTGTGAAGGAGGAATCTATGAAAACTGTAGTTATAGGTATGTCGGGAGGAGTAGATAGTTCAGTAGCGGCTATTCTTTTAAAGAAAGAAGGATATAACGTCGTTGGCTTATTTATGAGAAATTGGGATAGTACTATTAACAATGATTTTTTAGGCAACCCAAATTTAAATAACAATATTTGCCCACAAGAGGAAGACTATAATGATGCAAAAATGGTTTGTGAAAAAATTGGTATTCCTCTTCATAGAGTAGACTTTGTCAAAGAATATTGGGACTTTGTTTTTTCTTATTTTTTGGATGAACTAAAAAAGGGTAGGACGCCAAATCCTGATGTTATGTGTAATAAATATATAAAATTTGATTTATTTATAGAAAAAGCAAAAGAACTTCATGCCGACTATATAGCTACTGGACATTATGCAAGGTTAATAAATGGTAATCTTGCTAAAGCCGTTGATCTCAATAAAGACCAGTCATATTTTTTAGCATATGTAAATAAAAAAAATTTTAAAAATGTTTTATTCCCGTTAGGAGAATATACGAAAGATAAAGTTCGTGCAATAGCTAAAGAATACGGCCTTGTTACTGCTACAAAAAAAGACTCAACAGGAATATGCTTTATAGGAGAAAGAAATTTTACCAAGTTTTTGGAAAACTATTTACCTAATATTCCAGGTGATATTGTCGATATTGACACTAATAAAATATTAGGTAAGCATATTGGCCTTATGTATTACACCATCGGACAAAGAAGAGGCCTAAATCTTGGAGGTAATAAAGAAAGAGGCTTTGTAGTAAAAAAAGATTTAGAAAAAAATATTTTATATGTAGCTTTAGGTGATGAGAATAAATATCTATATTCTAATATAGCAATTATAGAAAACTTCAATTTTCTTACAGATAAAAGACCAAAAGAATGTACATGTAAATTTAGATATCGTCAACCAGATATTAAAACAGAAGTTACATATCTTGAAAACAATCTCTTAAAATTAAATTATGTAAAATCAAAAGCTGTGACTCCCGGCCAATTTTGTGTACTTTACGATGGCGATATATGTCTTGGTGGTGGAATAATAAAAGAGATAATCAAGTAACTTTTTTTAATTTGCTTGACATAAATTTACTAAAAATGATACAATATACATATAGGAGGATTGCTCAATGGATATTGTAGAAAAAATAAACACTATTTTAAAAAAAGCAAATATTTCTAAAGTAAGTTTAGCAAAATACCTCGGAGTATCTAGACAAATGGTTTACAATTATTTAGATGGAGATGATTTGTCAAAATTACCTAACGAAAAGTGTCAACTATTGTTCGAGTTATTGGATGTTAATTCTGCAAGCGAAATATTAGACATAAACATTAATAATGACTATTTACAAAAAGTTGGAAGCAAAATTTTTGATTCAAAGAAAGTATCTTCCAAAAAAGATGAAGTAATAGAATTAAGTGGTTTAAAAAAAGAAGAAATAAGTTTAATCAGTGACATCATTTTTAATTTAAAAAATATTCTTATGGAAGAGAAGGGGAGAGAAGGGGAAGCTTATGCTACGGTAGAATACCTTTCTCAATTTGTTCAAAATATTCCTATGATGAAAGAACTCAAATATCTTCTAGGATATTTTTCTAAAAATTATGGATATACTGATCCAAATTATTTTATCTTTGACGAAAATAATCAATATATTTTTGAAAGTATTATGTTTTCCGCTATGACGCTTTATAGTAATGGTGGTGCTTCCAGAACAAGGATTGCTGAATCTCATAAAAGATGGGAAAATATGCTAGCTTCCAAAAAAGAAGAAAAACTTTCGCGCACACAAGAACTTAATACCGCTAAAGTTCAAGCACTTAGAGAACTTGGATATACGGAAATCAATGAGAAAAATGCCAGTGAAGTATTCGACAAAATTGCCGAGATTGTTTCAGAAAAATTTTAGCATTCTTACCCTACTTCGATTATTAAATCAAGTAGGGTAACTGTTAATTACAAAAAGAAATTAAGATTAAATTTCATTTTCGAAGATAGATTATTTTATTATATAGTTAATTATATTTTAATTATCGATAAGTAATAAATATAATTCGTATATATGCAGATATAGAGAAAATAATTAATAATAAATTAAAAACTATGATAAAATCAATTTTATATGACTATATAATATTATCTGCATAAAGAAGAAAAAAATGCATATTATTGTATATCATAAAAATCAAAAAAACATATAAATTTCTCTATAACATTTAACTTCCGATAATTAATATTATGTTAAGTTCTATTAGAAAGTGGAAATTTTTTACTTCCATTAACTCATTGTATATAATTTAATGAAATGTTAATAATATAAATGGAGGTAAATAAAATGAGCAAAAAAGATAAAAAGTCTAAATCAAATAAAATGCAAAATTCAAATAATACAGTAGAGTGCAATAGCCATGGACATGATACAAATTTAACTCATGAATGTGGTAAAGAAAATTGCTCTTGTACTAAACAGAATAATTGCAGTTCTCTAACTACTAAAGGAGAATAAAACTCAATTAAAAGAAGAATAAAGTTAAAAAATCTTTTATTCTTCTTTTAGTTTATTTATTAAATTATTAAATTCTTCTTTTCTTTTGTTTAGCTCTTTTATATTCTTAGCTTCGTATCTAGTAGTTAAATGAGGTCCTGTATTAGACTTTCTAACCAGTGCAAAACCATCATCATAGAGCACCTTTACACCATCTATATTTAAATATTTGTATCCCCTACTTTTACAGTACTCCTCTACTCCACTTACAATATAGTCTTTTTTTTCTTCATCAACTTCAATTTTTTCTTCCGGAGTAGACAAATACTTCCCTACTCCATTTAATAGTTCAGAAGCCTTATTTTGCTTCTTAGAAAGAATTTCCATAAACCTTAAACCAGCATATATTCCATCATCTATACCTATGAATCTATCTCTAAAATAGACATGCCCAGATAGTTCGCCACCAAATGGATAATTATTGTCATAAGATATCTTTTTAGTATATGAATTACCAGTTCTTACACATATTGGTTCAATTCCTAATTTAACAAGTTCATCCTCTAATTTTTTTGAGCATTTAACATCAAAAAAACCTTGTTTATTGTCCACTTTATTATATATATCTCTCCATATAACAATCATGTATTCATCTGCCGCTATATATTTTCCCTTCTCATCTACTACACCAATTCTGTCTCCATCGCCATCAAAAGCAATACCACAATCTGCTTTCAGTTCTCGAACTTTTGTTTTAAGTTCCAATAAATTTTCTTCGACAGCAGGATCTGGATGATGATTCGGGAAGTTACCATCAGATTCAGCAAATAGCGGAATATATTCTATAGTGTCTGTTGATTTAAATATTTCTTTTGCCACAATGCTCGTAGTACCATTACCACAATCATAAACTACTTTTAATTTATTAGTCCCCATATTAATATGACTGTTTATCATTCTTATATAATCTTTTTTTATATCGAAATCTTCTGTCGTACCATTTCCCTCACTAAATATTCCGTTTAATATAATGTAATATAAATCTTTGACATCTTTACCAAATATGTTGTGTATTCCATTATAAGACATTTTAAATCCATTGTACTCTTTTGGATTATGAGAAGCTGTTACCATAATTCCACACCTAATATCTAATCTATCCCAAGCATAATAATACATAGGAGTAGTAACTAGCCCCAATCTTACAACAGATACTCCACCATCATTTAGTCCTCTTACTAGGTTTTTTTCAAGAGAGGCTGATGATAATCTATTATCATATCCTACTATCATCTTATTTTTGTTAAGACTAATTAATTTAGTAGCAAATGCCCTACCTATTAAATAAGAAACTTCTTCATTTAATTGCTCAGGATATACCCCTCTTATATCATATTCTCTAAATATAGTCTTACATAAATCCATATAATTCAGTCCCTTCCTCTATATAAATCATAATTTTCTTTTAATATATCAATGCTTACATTCGTATATATCTGTGTGGTAGATATGTTAGAATGTCCTAGCATTTCTTGTATCGTTCGCAAATCTGCTCCATTATTTAATAAATGAGTTGCAAAAGAATGTCTCAACATATGTGGAGTTATATTCTTGTCGATTTTTTTCTCATCAGCTATTTTTTTAATTATTAGAAAAAAACCTTGTCTAGTCATATTTTTTCCATGATTATTTAAAAATATATTTTCTGTGTAGTATCCTTTTAACATACTGTTTCTATATTCTTTAATATATATTTTTAAATAATCCAAAGCTATCTCCCCAATAGGAACCATTCTCTCTTTTTTCCCTTTACCAAAACATCTTACATAACCATTTTCAAAGTCTATATCAGATAATTTAAGATTTACTAATTCGCTTACTCTAAGTCCAGATGAGTACATTAGTTCCAACATAGCTTTATTTCGATAATCAAAATTAGTAACCAAATTTATATCTAATAAATTGTCTACTTCCTCAATAGTAAGAATATTAGGAAGTTTTTTATAAGGTTTAGGAGATGTTATTTTGATACTAACATTATCAATGCTATATTTTCTACTTAAGTATTTATGAAATAATTTTATAGATACAATTTTCCTAGTTACAGTTGATACCATATACTTTTTGTCATCTAAATATTTTAAATATTTAACTATATCATCATATTTAATTTGCAATGCACTATATATATGATGATTTTCCATATATTCTAAGTACTTACATAAATCTTCTATATATGAAGATACTGAAGTATCCTCATTCATATACTTGACCGCCATTAAAAAGATCTGATAGTCATTCAGTATTTTTTTGTTCTCACTGCTTAAATTCTTATTATCTATCTTTATCATTTATTAACTCTAACCTACCTATATACTCATATAAATTATAGCAGAATGACAAGTAATTATCAAGATTAACTTAAAAAAATTATAGATACAGAGGCTCTTTCAAAATATTTTTAGTTATTTACATAAAGTCTCATATAAGTTATAATATTAAAGAAAGGACATGTAGTTATGGAAGAATTATTATCGATTAAATTAAGACCCAAAACACTTTCAGATATTATAGGACAAGATCATCTAGTAAGTGAGGGTAAAATCATTTATAATTTAGTTAAAAACAAGAAATTGTTCTCTATGATACTATACGGACACCCAGGCATTGGAAAAACTAGTATGGCATGTGCAATATGTAATGATTTGGGTATGAAGTATAGAAGTTTAAATGCTGTTATCAATAATAAAAAAGATTTTGATATCGTTATTGAGGAAGCTAAAATGTATAATGGTCTTATTGTCATTGTCGATGAAATACATAGATTAAACAAAGATAAGCAAGATATACTCTTACCATATCTAGAGTCTGGTATTATCATACTAATTGGTGTTACCACTTCTAATCCATATCATGCTATTAATCCCGCAATTAGAAGTAGATGTCAGTTATTCGAACTTAAAGAACTTACTGTAGATAATATTAAAGAAGGTATAAATAAAGCAATTAATTCTGGATATTTAGAAAACATTACAATAGAAGATGATGCTAGAGAATATCTAGCTAAAATAAGTGGTACAGATCTTAGGTTTGCATACAACCTACTGGAAATTGCTTATTATGCTGAAAATAGTCATCATATCACTGTCGATATTATAAAAAAAGTAAATAATAAACCCAATCTTTTTTTAGATAAAAATGGAGATAATTATTATAATATAATCTCTGCTTTCCAGAAGTCTATCAGAGGAAGTGACGTCAATGCATCACTTCACTATCTTGCAAGACTAATAGAAGCCGAAGACTTAGACATTATTATAAGAAGATTATCCGTTATTGTATATGAAGATATCGGGCTTGCCAATCCAAGTATGGGTCCTAAAGTAGATGCCGCAATTAATGCTGCTCTTAGGCTTGGACTTCCTGAAGCAAGAATCCCTCTAGCGGAAATTGTAATCGAGTTAGCATTGTCTCCTAAAAGCAATTCTGCTGTAGTGGCAATAGATGCAGCTTTAAACGATATTAGAATGGGAAATAATAGCAATGTGCCAAGTCATTTAAAAAATCCATCACCTGATTATAAATACCCACATAATTATAAAAATGACTATGTCAAGCAACAATATCTTCCTGATAATCTTTTAGGAAAAGAATATTATCACCCCAAAAATAATAAAAACGAAAAAATACTAAAAAGTATTATGGATAGATTAAAAGAAATAGCATGAGGATTGAAACCAATAATTCATAGGGGACAGTCCTTTTATTTTATTAAAGAAGTGAGGCATTTATAAATATTACTCTTTTATATTGTCTCATAACTAATTAATTTTACATTATTTGAAACAAACTCTTTTTTTAAATTAATTTTATCTGTTAACTGTGTAGATAAATATTTTTTATTATCGTCTGGAAAAATTGTCACTACAGGATTGTCCGTATTATCCCCAAGAAGAACTGCTCCAATAAAATTAGCACCACTCGAAATACCAACTCCTAATCCCAAGTCCCTACTTATTATTCTCGCCATATTTATAGCATCATCGTCATCGATATCGAATACCTTATCGATTATTTTAACATCTAACAGTTCGGGAATAAAGTCATCTCCGATACCCTCTATTTTGTGATTAGAAATTTTACCAGATGTCAAAAGTGCCATTTTAGAAGGCTCAACAGCTCCTATTAAGATATCTGGATATGCCTCTTTTAGTCTTTTACCTATCCCCATTAACGTTCCACCACTTCCTATTCCACTTACAAATCCACCTATTTTTTCTCCCTTTAAATTAGATTCTATTTCTTTTCCAGTAGTTGTGTAATGACATTTTGTATTTAAATAATTAGAAAATTGATTTGGCCTATAGCCTCTTATTTTTTTTGATAGAACATCTGCTCTTCTTATACATTCCTTAAATCCACCTTCTTCTTTAGAAACTAATGTTACTTTAGCACCAAATGATTCTATTAATTTTATTCTCTCTTTACTAACCCAATTTGGCATAAAAATATAGACAGGATGTTTTAACTTTGCACCGATAGAAGAAAAAGAAATACCAGTATTTCCACTTGTAGCTTCGATAATTGGCATATTATCTTTAAGATTATTATTTTTCTTTTCTTCTTCTATTATATATAGAGCAATTCTATCTTTAATACTACCTGTTAAATTGTACTGTTCTAATTTGACATAAACTTCTTTTTCAATACCTCTATATCTATACTTTATCTTTATCATTGGTGTATTACCAACTAATTTATTCATCTTTATCACCTAATATACTATATTAAAAAAAGATTTTTTGAAATATAAAAAATACCCATATTAGGTACTTAACTATTTATAATTTTATCTATGCAATAATAGGCCGCTACAACGCCAGCAACACTTGGTACTGTCATCATAGAAGATACAACCTTATTATTATTTGTAATAGGCTTTTCTGAAGAAAAAACACAAGGAATCTTCCCTTTTATATTTTCATCTTTGACAAATTTTCTAAGTGCCTTAGCTAGGGGATCATAAGATGTCGACCTAATATCACATATTTCTACGGACATAGGATTTAATCTCTTTCCCATACCACACACTGTAATTAAATTAATATTTCTATTTTTACACTCTTTTATCAATAGCTTTTTAACTGTCAAAGTATCACAGGCATCTATTATGAAATCATAATTTTTTTTAAATAATATATGAATGTTATCTTCTTCTATTTTTTCATTTATAGTGGCCACATTAACATTAACATTTATTGATAGTATCCTCTTTTTCCATTCATCAGTTTTACTATTACCAATATTATTATTCAAAGCTATCACTTGTCTATTAATATTAGAAACATCTATCTTATCATAATCTACTATTGTAATATTTTCTACGCCACTTCTTATCAGTGTTTCTACTGCATATCCACCTACTCCACCTATTCCCAAAACTAAAATGTTACTATTTTTAAGTTTTAAGTAATTATCATTTCCTATTAAATTTATCGTTCTGTCAAACATTACTTTTTCAACTTGTAAGTAGATACATTTGTTTTTAAGATAGTGGTAATACTTTCAACATCTTTTTCATTTAAGACAGTCTTATCGACAATGAAAGCTTTAGAATTATTAATATATAAATAGTAGGCAATATCAGTTTCAATTACTTTTTTTAATTGACTATATTTAATAGTTTCAATCTTATCAGATTGTAATTTAAAATCATCTTTTCTAAAAATATATAAAATTTTTTTGTCGATTGGACTATTGTCTTTATTTTTTAACATCCTATTAAAATTAATATTTGGAAGCATATTTGTATTTAATTCTACTATTCCAAATAAAGCAATAATAAATGCTATAATATCGCTTATATTAACTTCTGTTTTTCTAAAAAAATAAATGATCATCACTAATATTAAAATATTGATTATTATTCTTGGATATTTTATTCTATCAAAATAAAATACGGTCAAGAATTTTTTAATTTGTTCTTTACTATAGACTGTCTCTGTCTTTATTTCTCTCATTAGACACACCTCATGGTTATTATATCATAAAAACAAATAAAAAAAAAGACCCAGACGGACCGACTCTGTAAGATAAAACCCGCGGCGTTTGTCACAGGTGGGTCAGCACAATAATTTAATTAGGATCCTTATCAATGACAAGTATTCAACACATAAATTATATTAGCTCCCCGTTTTATATCTTTAGTCGGTTTTATACTAAAGATGTCGTATCCTCTAGGTAACTTAATTATATCATAGTAAAATATAATCTTCAAGTACTTATAGAAAATTTGTCACTTTTTTCTTATTAAACGATATTTTTCATTATCTCCAATTGTTCGAGGAGAGATTACAAGTTCTCCATATACTCCTGGATTTAGAGCAACTTCAAAAGAGGCCTTCTCAAGTGCTTTTTCAACAATTACATCAATTTCTCTGGCACCATACATACTTTTCGAAGATAATTCGGCAATAGCTTCATTGGTCCCTTCTTCTAATACAAGCTTTACTCCTAATTTTTCAAAAAATTCTCTATTAATATTTAAGATATTATGTTCACCGGTTTTCAAAATTCTCAAATGACTTTCATAACCTAAATCATTTAACCTAACAATGACTGGAAACCTTCCTATGAATTCAGGAATCATGCCATTCTCATACATATCTTCACGAGTAATTTTTTTATTTTCAGTATCAGCGCATCTTTCAAAGCCTACCGTTTTTTTACCTTGTTTATCTATTCTAGAAAAACTTCCCATAGCAATTACCATTAGTCTTCTAGTATCAAAACTAAAAATTTTTCCATCATTCACAAAATTAAAAGTATTTCCTTCCACTAACTTAAGCAATTCTTCCTGAACTTTTCTTTCACCCACTGAAGACAAACTATTTTCTTGGGAAATCTTATCAACTTCATCGATAACTAATATTCCTTTTTCTGCTCTTCCTATATCTCCATTTGCCGCTATGATAAGATTAAGTAGCATATCTTCTACACTTTTTCCAACATATCCAGAGGCAGTATAACTTGTTGCATCAACAATAGCTATCGGTATATCGACATATTTCTTCAAAGTTTCAAATATTTTAGTCTTACCAACACCAGTTTTACCGCTAATTAAAATATTTCTTGATTTATCGGAAGGAAATCCATTATATTGTTTCCATATGGCACTTAAAATTTCTCTAATTGGTTCTTCTTGATCTATGACATGACTTGTTAAGACTTGATATAACTGTTTAATATCAGTAACGCTTATCCCTTTAGAGGAAGGCTTTTGAAGCTCTCCTTTACCAATATTTTCTTTATCGAGCTCCTCTGTAAGTACAGAATAAGTATCTCTTAAAAATTCATAGTAATAAATGTAATAGTATAAAATCATATCGGTATCCATACTTAAACTAGGATCTCTATTTCTAGCATCAAGATTTAGTATATAACCATTCACAAGTTCTTTACTAGATACTATCATCAGTGGGGCATTATATTTATTTTTTACAGTAATATAGAAAAACTTCTTTTGAAGTATATTAATCAGTTTTTTGGAAAGTAGCATTGATCTTAGTTTGCGTGGATCAAAAGCTTTATCTATTCTCATCGCAAATCCAAAGTTTGCTTTAGTACTTATAATATGTTCATATTTTTTGCCATTTTTATCTATAAATACACCGTTTTCAAAGTTACCAAATGTGACTTTAACTGGATAAATACGATGACTTTCTTCATTACTATCCTTATAAAAGATAACTGCCATACATGTATATATTTCTTTCACTTAAACCCTCCTAATTTAATTAATCACTTATTTTAATATGTACTTCTTTCAGCTGTTTTTCAAACACTTCGTTTGGACAACCCATCATAGCATCTGTTCCATTTGCGGCAAGCGGAAAAGCAACCATCTCTCTTATATTCTCTTCATCTTTTAGAAGCATTAATATTCTATCTATTCCTGGAGCCATTCCTGCGTGAGGAGGTGCACCATATTGAAAGGCAGTATATAATGATTTAAATTTGTTCTCGACAGTCTCTTCAGAATATCCCACCAAAGAGAAAGCTTTCTTCATTATATCAATATTATGGTTCCTTACCGCACCACTAGCAACCTCGTAACCGTTACATACAAAGTCATATTGATATGCTAAAATATTTTCTATGTTATCCTCTCTTAAAGCTTCTAGACCTTTCTGTGGCATACTAAAAGGATTATGACCAAAATCCCAAGTATTGTCTTCTTCGTTATATTCAAACATCGGAAAATCATTTACTATACAAAATTCATATTTACTCTTATCAATTAAGTCTAGCTCTTCACCTAACTTTATACGAAGATCTCCTGCTAATTTATTAATTTTATTCTTCTTATCTGCCAAGATGAATAATGTACTACCTTCTTCAAGATCACATCTCTCTATTAATTTTTTTCGCAAATTATCATCTAAGAACTTATCAATTGATGACTTAAATGTCATATCAGAATTTATTTTAATATATGATAGTCCACTTCCACCAATTGATTTTATATATTCTTCTATTTTTTTGTACCAAGAATTTGATTTTTCAATATTTTTTACCTTTATACCTCTTATACATGAAGTTTTAAATGGTTCAAAACTACTTTCGGATAATATATCCGTAATATCTATAATAACAAGAGGATTTCTTAAATCCGGTTTGTCTGTCCCATATTCTAGCATTGCTTTTCTATATGGTATTCTTCTAAAAGGTATATCAGTTACCTTTTTATCACCAAATTCGGTAAATACATTGTAAAAGAACTTCTGCCCTACTTCATAAACATCTTCTTCAGTTGCAAAAGACATTTCAAAATCCAACTGATAAAATTCTCCATACAAGCGATCACTTCTAGCATCTTCATCTCGAAAACATGGCGCTATTTGAAAATATCTGTCAAAACCAGAACACATTAGTAGTTGTTTAAATATTTGGGGGGCCTGAGGTAAAGCATAAAACTTCCCCTTATATTTTCTCGATGGAATTATAAAATCTCTCGCTCCCTCGGGAGAAGAAGCTGTAATTATTGGTGTTTGTATTTCAGTAAAATTCATATCCTTCATAGTCTTTCTAATAAAGTCGATTACTCTGCTTCTAAACAATATCCGTTCGTGCACCCAAGGATTTCTTAAATCCAAATAACGATATTTTAATCTTGTATCTTCAAAAGCTTCAGTACTTCTATTTATTTCAAAAGGTAGAAC
This sequence comes from uncultured Bacilli bacterium, assembly GCA_944329195.1. Lineage (GTDB taxonomy): Bacteria > Bacillota_I > Bacilli_A > RF39 > UBA660 > CAG-302. Next base: position 16,186 of record CALVHX010000023.1, read on the forward strand.
CGCTTTAGCTTTCCCTAATATTTCGTATGAGGATATTAAAACTTCTACCTCACCAGTTTTCATGTTAGGATTAGTCATCCCCTCTGCACGGCTTCTCACAACCCCCGTAGCGGTAATAGTACTCTCTCTAGTCAAATCTTTATACTTATCAATTTCTTCACTAATTAACTGAATTACTCCAGTTTCATCTCTTAAAGTCACAAAAACTAAACTTCCTAAATTCCTAATCTGCTCTACCCAACCCGCTACAATAACGGTATCTCCTATATTGTTTTTTCTTAATTCTCCGCAATAAACTGTTCTATATTTATTCATATCAAAACTCCTTCTCTTATAATAAAAGCACATTAAATAAACGTAAGGACGAATACTTATCCGCGGTGCCACCTTACTTCACCAATGTGCTCTTTTGATAGTCTTTAATGGAACTACCCATTTCTACTAATTATATCGCTACTCTGTCACCAATAGCTATAGAAATTTACAAGATTATTATATAATGACTTTTTTTACTTGTCAACTTAAAAACATTTTATTTTTACCATTCTTTTTATTCATCGTAACAATTACATTATTAAATAAAATTGCAATAACCTTATAAAAGGATTCAAGTTACATTCATCAGTAATAAATTATTTTAAACTTGTTACTTATTTTATCTAACCAAATAATATTTTCTCACGATTGTATTCTCTTACTATGTACATAATAAGTAGTACTATATACGCACACGACGATATAATAGTTATAATTATGCTAGAGATATTTATATTACCAAGTAACATTTCATTAATAACAATAGTATGATTAATAATTGGTATAAAAGATAGAGCCCCGCCAATATTTATACTTAACATTTCTAAAAACATTGGGATACAAGTTACTAAGCTTATTGGGGTCAGTGCAGTTTGTGCTTCTTTAAAAGTTTTACTAAAGCTTGCGATAGAAATACATAGACCTGAAATAAATAATGTGTAAAACAAGAGAACAACTATTATAAGTACTATAGTTAAAATCTCCATATTAAATGTCGTTCCATCATAAATAGAGAAGTTATTCCATGCATACCACAATGAAAAGATAGATAACACAATACCAATTGTCATAGTTATTACTCCCGAAATGACAATAGCAAAATATTTTCCAAGAATTAATTCTTTTCGCTTGATCGGAAAAGTAAGCATCGTTTCTAATGTACCTCTTTCCTTTTCACCAGCAGTTGTATCAGTAGAAGTATATATAGCAGTTAAGGTTACAGCCATAATAGTAAATGTTACAGCCATGAGAATAATTTGATTACCAAAGATCGATTCGCCCTTTATTTCATTTGTCTGATAAGTAATATTAGCATATACTCTGTTTAAGTCGATATTATTATCAAGTAAATACTCTTGTCCTAAATAGGTATTGTAAGTATCTAAATAGCTAATAAGATGCATACGTGCAATACTTCCATCTTCGCTTTGACTATTTGCATAAATATTATAATTGTTTTCTTCTTTTATTATATAAGCAGATATTTCTTCTTTTTCGTAAGCATCCTTCATTTGGACTTCTTCATCATAGTAAATAGGCTCTATATCTTTATTTAATATCTCTCTTTCCCTTTCTGTAAGTTCATAATTTAGACCAACTTTATAAATATTTTCTTGTTGAGAAGTAGTCATCTCTTCGTAAATATAAGACATTAAAATAACAAACGTTGGTATAAATATTGGTGTTAGAGCCATCATAAGAAGCGATTTTTTATCTCTTACAATACCACGAAGCTCTTTCTTAATAGTTATCAGAATATTATTCATTATTATCACCTTCGATTAAGCTAAAAAAGGCGTCTCTTAAATTATTAGTCTTCGTGTTTTCTTTTATCGTATCAGGCTTCGCTATTATTATTACTTTACCTTTATTTATAAATACCACTTTATCACAAATACTAGCAGCTTCTTCCATGTAATGTGTCGAATATAAAATACATTTATTCTTCTTTTTTTCTTCTTTAATTGTATCTAATATTACTTTACTTGAAATAATATCTAATCCACTAGTAGGTTCATCTAATATATAGTATTTAGGATCATGAATTAAACATCTTGCAATAGCAACTTTTTGAGTCTGACCGGTAGACAAAGATCCTATTCTCTGATAAAGAAAAGAATTCATTCCAAATTTATTAGATAACTTATTAATTTTATCTTCGATTAAATCTTTCTCAACTCCATAATATTCAGCACACATCTTTAATAATTCGTATGGTGACAAATCCCTGTATAGTTTTGTATTACCCGTTAAGAAAGCTATTTTTCTTTTGATTTCAATATCATTCTTTTGATAGTTTAACTTATCAACTTCAATAGTACCAGAAGTAGGAGTCATTATCCCCGCAATCATTCTAAGCAGTGTCGTTTTCCCAGCACCATTTGGTCCTAAAATTCCTACTATCTCTCCCTCTTTAGCTGTAAATGTTATATCTTGGTTGGCAAAAAATTCTTCTTTTTTCTTTTTACCCACTAATTTAGTAAACTTCTTTGATATATTTTTAACTTCTATCATATGTATTTCTCTCCCCTATTTTTTAAATATTATTTTTCGAGCATTATAGTTACCGGGCCATCATTTACGATGTTCACTTTCATATCGGCACCAAAAATACCTGTTTGGACGTTTAATCCACTATTTTTTAATTCATCGTTAAATTGATTATATAAACTCACTGCTTTATCACCAGCTAACGCTTTAATATATGAAGGCCTTCTTCCTTTGGTAGCATCAGCATACAAGGTAAATTGACTTACAGAAAGAATACTTCCCTTGACATCTTTTAAAGACTTATTCATAACACCATTTTCATCATCAAATATACGTAAATTGACTATTTTATCGACCATATATTTTATTTCATTAGGTCCATCATCATTTGTAAAACCGACAAACAATAATACCCCAGATCTTATCCTACCTACTATTTTACCTTCAACTTCGACTGAAGAAGATATTACTCTTTGAACCAAAACTCTCATTAATTAATAGCCCTTTCAACCTTTTGTACGAAACTCAAATTAAGTAGATCATTCAAAAATTTATCTAACTTTACTTTATTTTCTACCAAAATAGTCATACTGTATACTTTATACTCACTTTTATTAATAGTCGAAATACTGTCTATAATAATATTACTAGAGGCTGCTTTAGTAATTATTTCAAGCAAGTTATCAAAGGTAGTAGTATAAATAAGAATATCAGTTGGATATTTTCTAGTGACATTATCATTCCATTTAACATTAATTAATCTTTCTTCTGTATCTGTAATATGTCTACAATTTATACGATGTACAGTAATCCCAGATCCCCTAGTAATATAACCAATTATGCTATCTTGCGGTACCGGTTTGCAACATCCACTTAATGAAGCTTTTATCTCTGTCATTCCTTCAACTAAAATATCATTGTTGCCAGGCTCTTTCTTACTATTATAAGTACTATTTTCGTTTATCTTTTCAGCAATGTCTTTTTTTGGCTCTTCAGGTTTATTTATAATTTTAATAATACTATTTCCAGTATATTTTCCAGTACCAATTGCAGCATAAACTTCTTCAATCGTTTTCAATTTTAACTCATCTAAAATTATATCAACATTTTTATTGGATAAAAAGTCATTAATAGGTAAATCATTTTTTCTAAGTTCCTTTTCTAAAATTTCTCTACCTTTATCTATATTTTCATTTTTCTCTAATCTGCTATAATATGCTTTAATTTTATTTTTTGCTCCC
>CALVHX010000024.1 GCA_944329195.1 uncultured Bacilli bacterium
TCATACTTATCTATTCTCCTATATTAATAAGTATACCATATAATGACAATTTACCTACAAAAATTTTTTACACCCAATTATATTTATTATACCATATAAATCACGACATTTAACTTATTCTACTTATATTTAATTATTTTAATAAATCCACTTCTTGAATAATTTGTTACTTTGCGAGTATGCAATTATAGTAAATAAAAAGCTAGCAAATGAATGCTAACTTTTTTGTTTCCAAAATTGTTTCCAAAAATTTTCCACTTATTTTATAAGACTTTTCCGAGATTTTGGTAACATCTTTCCTAATTTTAGAAACAAAATGGAAACAAATCGACTATTTTTTGTAATTTTTTAATTTTTGAAACCATCGCAAACCCTTATTTTATAGGCTATTTACCACAACATTGTTTATATTTCTTTCCCGAACCACATGTAGTGGACTTTCCTATATTATCAATATTATTAGTATTTATAGTATTATCAGTATGTTCTTTAATACTGGTACAAGGTAACATCCGTATTATTAGTATTATTGGTACTATCTTTACTATAAATATTTTATCTACTGTGGACAAATTGAGGACAATGTCCACATTCCACATCCGTTCACCAATATAAGTATACTATATTTTATATAGTATATCAAATGTGCAAAATCAATAATATTTTTTATCTGATATACTTACTCAAAAATTCTTCTAACTCTTTTTCTGTACAAAATATTTCTTCAAAAATATTATATAACGTATCTGTTGCTTCGTATTCACCTATTGCATAACATTTTTTGCCCATACCATAAGCTATTCCTGATTCTATATGAGCTGCTTTACCGGCTGGTAATACAAGTAATAAATTTTTTGATCTCTTTTCACCTTCTAAATCTTGTTTAAATAAATTTAGAACAATATCACTTTTTAATCCCAATGATTCAAACTCTTGTTGTCTTTCTTCTGGTGTTTGATTTTTATTTCCATATCCCCAATTATCTTCATTTTTTAGAAAGCAATAATAAGAAATGTTATATTTATCAAAAATATCACATATTTTTAATATATTTTCTTTATTTCTTGCTCTTCCAGCAATGAAAAATTCATATTCTTCATTTATCATATTTATCTTCCTTTCAAGTTAGGTATTATTTATGCCATTATATATTAAAATTATTAAAATTTCTACTAATTTCAAATAATTTAGTTACTTGTTTCTTATCTTCACTTTTACTTAAAACATAATATCTTTCTGTAGTTTCTATTCTCTTATGACCTAATACTTCAGCAATATCTTTTATCTCACAACCGTTTCTTAAACTAATAGTTGCAAAACTTCCCCTCAAATCATAAAACCTGCATTTTATTCCTAGTTCGTGATGAATAATTCTAAATGGATATTTAACAATATCTTTTCCAGAATACGTGCCATCTTTTCTTGTAAATACCATTTTTACTCTATTACGTTTAGAATTATTTTCTACAACCTTATATTCTATTAACTTACCATACTTATTTCTTTCTTCTTCTAATACATATTGTTTATACTTCTTTCCATACTCTTTCTTGTACTTATTTTGTAATTTTTTATAATTACACAGTACTAAATATAGAGTGTCACAAATATAAACTTCTCTACAACTTCCAACTGTTTTAGTTGTGCCTAAATACCATCTACCTTTTTTCTCGTTATCTTTGGCATATACAGTTTTATTTATTTTTATAATTCTATTATCTAAATCAATATCATCCCAAGTTAAAGCAAATACCTCTCCTGTTCTCATTCCTGTGTAACAAGCGGTAAAAAATGCACATATAAACACTTTATTATCTTTAAATCTATTCAAGATAATTTCTATTTCTTCATTAGTATAAATGTGACCTACATCGTTTTTTTTAATTCAAATGATAATACTCTAGGTATTTGCAAATCACCTGCTGGATTATTTTTAATAAATCCAAAATAATACGTTGCATCTCTTAAAGAACTTTTAATTACTTTCTGATAATTCCTTAATGCCTCTTTCTTGTTAGATGTTTGATACAATTTTAATAATGCTTGATTAAGAATATATGGTGTTAATTTTGATAATTTATAATTACCTAATTCTTTTTTTATATTACTAAAAGATTCTCTATATCTTTTTGCTGTAGAATATTTATAATTTACTTCAAAATATTCTTTCATCCAATAATCTAAATATTCAGAATACAACATCTCACATTCATTAACTTTTTCTCCATTTATGAATTTATCATAGGCTTGTTGTCCCGCTATATATGCTTCGTTTTTAGTTTTAAAACCTGATTTAGTAATTTGTTTTCTTTTTCCATTTACTTTTCCTGCTTCAAAACAATACTGATATACATTTCCTCTTTTTCTAATATTGATCATCTTATCATCTCCCTTTCTTTTTGATCATTATTATTTTACAACAAAAAAGTGTAGCAACTTTTAACTACACTTTTTACTAATCATATTATGTTATTTTTACTCTAATCCAAATTTCTTTTTTTCTTTTTCTGTAAACATCATATTAAATGGATCAAAGAATTGAAATCCATATTCTTTGTTATATACTGCACAAGAAAGTATGCCTAGTTTTAATATATTATTTGTTGCTAAAAAATAATCATCTATCATATTTTTTATTTTAAAATTTGGCTGACCATTAGCACTTTTTTCTTCTTTTACTATATAAGGAGTTTCACTCGGTCTAACATATTTTTTCATTATTTTAATTGCACCTAAAACTTCACTGGTATTAAAATAGGATATATCCTTATTTAATTCATTTAATATCTTTTCTATTTTTAATATAAATTGTTTAACATCTACATCTTTATCCAAATTCTGAATATCTTCTTTTATAATTGGTTTCCAACCTTTCCAATTTTTTAGATTTTCTTTCTCAATATAAAAAATCCTATGTTTATCTTCTATATTTTGAGACACTTTAGTAATTGGTAATTTGTAATGCACACAGTAATGTCTTAAATGATATAAAAATCTATATTCAAAATATTTATCAAAAATTTTAGAACATTTTCTTTTAAATTCTTGTAATTCACTAGATTCTTTACCATGTATTTGTTTTACCTGTACTTCATAGTAATCTAAATAAGTTTTAAACATACTCGCAAAACATATAAACTTTTTATTAATTTCAATAATTACACCCTTTTTTATAATGGGAGATGCAAATCTAAATTTAAAATTTTCTACTTTTAATATATATTCCTTTAATTCTTGCAATGAACTGTCTAACATTGAATAATAATCAGAAAATGAATTAAAATCACCTAGAATTTGATTACACTCGTATATTAAATCTAATTCTCCATCTTCAAATTTTCTATCAAAATTCAACTTTTTTTCATTATCAATAATTTTTAAATAATATAGACACCAACACATTATATAATCTCCTCTCAAAAAAAGATGTCAACAAATTTATTTTTGCTGACATCCTTTATTTTCAATGGATTTTATCCACATCTTATTTGATTTGTTGACAAAAAACAAATTTGTTAATTTTTAAAAATTCGTTTTTCCCTTATTTTATGCTACTTTCCGCAGCAATTCTTATACTTTTTACCCGAACCACATGGACAAGGATCATTTCTACCTATCTTATTACTTTTCTTTTGTATTTTTTTATGATCTTTACTATCATTAGTTGTAACAGATTTAACCACTTGTTTTCTTTCCAAGTTTTGTCTTATTTCAGATTTCAATAAATATATACTAATATCCTTATTAATTTTCCCTATCATCTCATCGAAGAGTTGATAACCTTCCATAGTGTATGCCTGCAGAGGACTTGTATTAGCATAGCCTCTAAGACCAATACCATCTCTCAAATGTGTCATAGTACTAATATGTTCCATCCAGTAGTTATCAATTACTCTAAGAGAAATTGCTTTTTCAAATTCATCTCTTACTTCATTTGGGATATCTTCTAATTTTTCTTCATAATCTTTTAGTACATTACTATAAATAATATCAATTACTTCTTCCGAATTTTTTCCATTAATTTCAGATAAATTAATCCTATACTTTTTAAGCAAATTTTCATTACATGCTTCCAGTATTTCACTATAGTCATTTTCTTTCAATTTATTAGTATCTATTAAATGTGAATTTACTACATTACTAATATAATCTTTGAATCCATTAAGCACAGTTTCATGAATGGAGTCGTTATCTAAAATTTCATTTCTCTTGTTATAGATGATTTCCCTTTGGTTATTCATTACATCATCATAATTTAATAGTTGCTTTCTAATATCAAAGTTATTACCCTCAACCTTTGTTTGAGCGGACTCTACGGTTTTAGAAAACATCTTATTTTGAATAACTTGTTCCCCAGTAAAACCAAGATTTTCTAGCATACCTCTATATCTATCGGATCCAAATCTAACCATCAAATCATCTTCGAAAGAGACATAAAATTGTGTAAAACCAGGATCTCCTTGCCTACCACTTCTACCTCTGAGTTGGTTATCTATTCTTCTAGATTCGTGTCTTTCACTACCAATAACGCACAAACCGCCAAGTTCTTTTACACCTTCACCTAATTTGATATCTGTACCACGCCCAGCCATATTAGTAGCGATAGTAACTGCCCCTTTTTCCCCAGCATGGGCAATTATTTCAGCTTCTCTAGCATGATTCTTAGCATTTAAAACTTCATGAGGAATTTTCTTTTTATCAAGCATTTTACTCAAAAGTTCCGAAGTTTCAATTGCTATAGTACCAACAAGTACGGGTTGCCCCAAGTTATGTCTTTTTTCAATTTCTTTAACAATAGCACTGTATTTACCTGCTTTCCCAGGATACAACAAATCAGTAGCATCTTCTCTAATAACAGGCTTATTGGTAGGAATTTGAATAACAAACATATTATAGATATTTCTAAACTCTTCTTCCTCTGTTTTAGCGGTACCAGTCATACCGGCAAGTTTATTGTACATTCTAAAATAATTTTGAAAAGTAATTGTTGCAAGAGTTTTAGTTTCCTGTTGAATTTTAACGCCTTCTTTAGCTTCAATTGCTTGGTGTAGACCATCAGAAAATGCTCTTCCTTTCATAAGCCTACCAGTAAACTGATCTACAATGATAACCTGACCATCTTGAACAACATAGTCGATATCATTACTCATTGCATAGTTAGCTTTTAATGACTGATTAATGTGATGAACTAGTGCAGTGTTATTGATGTCATATAAGTTATCTAAATGAAAATTTTCTTCCGCCTTCTTACTACCTTCTTCCGTAAGACTGACAGCTTTCGTTTTTTCATCTAAAATATAATCTTCATTTTCTTTTAAACTTTTAACAAATCTATCAGCATCAATATATAAATTGGCAGATTGCATAACACCACCAGATATAATAAGTGGCGTTCTAGCTTCATCTATTAAAATAGAGTCAACTTCATCGACAATGCAGTAATTAAGTGGTCTTTGCACTCTATTTTCTTTTTTTACGACCATATTATCTCGCAAGTAGTCAAACCCTAGTTCGTTATTAGTGCTATATAAAATATCACAATTATAAGCTTCTTGCTTTTCTTTAAAAGAAAGTTCTCTTAAATTAAGACCAACCGTCAGACCCAAAAACTTAAATATACTTCCCATCCATTCAGAGTCCCTAGTTGACAAAAACTCATTTACTGTAACAATATGGACACCTTTGCCTGTAAGAGCATTCAAATAAGCAGGCAAGACACAAGTAAGCGTTTTTCCTTCACCTGTTTTCATTTCTGCTATATTACCATAATGGATAGCAAGGCCGCCAAGCAATTGACAATAAAAAGGTTTCATTCCTACACATCTATATGCAGCTTCCCTTGCGACTGCGAAAGCTTCGACTAGAATATCTTCTAAAGTTTCTCCCTCTTCTAATCGCTTTTTAAATTTGTCTGTATAACTGGCAAGTTTCTTATCAGATAACTTACTCATTTTTTCATCGAGTTCTTCAATTTTGTTAGCAATATCTTCAAATTTTTTTAGTTCTTTATATTCATTATCAAATAATTTCTTAAATATTTTTAACATCTAATCATCTCCTAGATAATATTTTACTATATTTCCCAAAAAAAAACTAGCAAATATTAAAATTTATAATATAAAGCTCCTATTTTTTGTGATAACTAATATCAACCAATTTTCAATTAAATATTAAGTAAAAAAATAGGCTTAAATGCCTATTTTGTTTCAATCAAGCCATAATTACCATCTTTTCTCTTATATAGTACACAAATATTATTTGTATCCATATCTTTATATACGAAGAATGAATGACCTAATAATTCCATTTCCAAAATAGCCTCTTCTTCGTCCATCGGCTTCATCTCTATATTTTTCCTCTTAACAATTTTCTCACCAGGTTCTTCATTGCTATCAGTAAAATAATCAAAGTTAAATTCTTTAACACTTTCTTTAGTATTTCTATTTAGTCTTGTCTTATTTTTTCTTATTTGTCTTTCAAGTTTATCTGTGACTAAGTCAACAGCGGCATATAAATCTTCATTTTCTTCTTCACTTCTAAGTAAAAACTTACTAGTTGGAATAGTAACTTCCACAATTTGTGAGTTACCTCTAACTCTTGTTAGAACATTAGCAGTAATATCATCATCTTTAAAATATTTTTCAAGCTTCCCCAATTTACTTTCTGCATAATCGCGAATTGCATCAGTTATGACCATTTTATCTCCACGAATATTGTATTTCATATACATCATTCCTTTCTAATAAAATTATATCAAAAAAAACTTAAAAGTTAAACAAATTTTTTCAAATAACATAATTTAACATAATCTAATTCCATAGACTGTAATTATATTCTCCATCATTGATCATCTTTTGAATAGAACGTTTAACATATGGTAAGTCTTCTTTATACGTCATTCCTTGCCAACAAGCGGTAGTACGAATAACTTTTACAGACAATTTTTTTTGGCTTATTAACTTTTCTAACAAATCTGGAACCAAAAATTCTGCTGTCAAAATACTGTCTTTATTTTCTTTAAAAAAATTAGGAAATAACTCTTCAATTAGGCCAAATATTTTAGGAGTAAATAGTAAAAAATTCATAGATGCAATACTACCTTCTTCGGCCGTGAAAGAATCATTTTTATTTAGTGGAGTGGCAACAATTTCTCCGTCAATACTTTCAACATAACTTTCGGTAAGTGAAGTTAAATAATCATCGCTATTTACTTGACATATAGCCCTTTTTACAGAACCATTTTCTGATAGTGTATCTTTTAATTTATATCCAATCAGTCCAGAATCATAAGAACTAATATCTGTTTTTTTTAAGAAATTAAATGCCTTTAGAAAAGCATCTCTTCCATAAAAATCATCGGCATTAATCATAGCAAAGGGTTCATTAATAAATTTTTTACAGCAAAGTAGTGCATGTGCTGTTCCAAGTGGTTTAGTTCTTTCGCTGGGTAATAAATAACCTTCAGGCAAATTGTCTAACTCCTGAAATGCATATTCAACTTTAACGTGGTTCTCAACTCTTTTGCCAATCGTTTCTTTAAATAATTCATAGTTTTCTTTCTTAATTAAAAATACGATTTTATTAAATCCAGCCCTAACTGCATCAAAGACTGAATAGTCAATAATAAACTGTCCAACAGGGCCTACAGGAGTAACCTGTTTAAGTCCACCAAACCGACTTCCCATACCAGCGGCAAGAATGACTAATGTGATATTTTTGTTCATATAATCCCTTTCTACTTTAACAACTTTTTAATTTTTCTTTTACTTTTTTTAATAATTGGGGAGACTATCGATAAAAGAACAATGACTACAATGAGGATAATTATTTCTTTAGTAGACATATCATTTAAATTAATTGTCTCTTCTTTCTCATTCTCTATTTTACTATCATCATTATCAATGGTTTCCTCTGCAACGAATTTTTCTCTTGCTTCATCATTCCAAATACCTATTTTTGCTTCTTCAGCTATGCTTTGATGGTCTTTAAGAATATCTGTATATTTATAATCATCATACAAGTATGCGACTTCTGCATATCCATTTTTAATAAGTTCATCTTGAAGCAAAGTATCATCTACCCATACCCAAGCAAGAAGCCTATCATACTTATCTTCCTTATCGCTATTTTCATCGTATTCAAGTTCAATTTTTTCTGCGTTAGTAATCATGGTGCAAGTATAATCGCTCGCCTCTTTGCCATAAAATTCAACTCCTTTAGTGGGATGAACAGATTCGGGAGTGTCCACTGCCAAGAATCGTACCGTTTTTTCTTCTCCATCAACTAAGACTTTAATGGTATCACCATCGACACACTTAGAAAAAGTAACAATTTCTCTAGCATAAGCAAAGTTAAAACTTATAATAAATAAAAAGGCAATAAACCCAAATTTTCTTAACTTCTTCATAATTTAATTATATCAAACAAATTAAAAAAAGTTAATAACATGTATAAAAATATCTGTAACTTTACATAATTGTAACAGAATATTCGCAGATATTCACAAGAGAAAATATTAATCATTTTCTTTAGAGTGTTGACAAAGTCAATGCTCTTTTCTTAGAAACAGGTATATAATGAATGCGTAAAGTAATTTCACCTCAGCTAAATATAAAGTTAAAAAAACAAAAGTACCAATTAAGAACATTTATTAGCTATTGACTTTTACTATGTTTAGAGCTTATAATTGTGTTGATACAAAAACAAATGGTAAAATAATTGGGCACTTTGGTTCGGTATATTTCACTAAAATCAAAATATGTATATTATTTTTAGGAGGAAAGATTATGGATATATTCTGTAAGATCATAAATAATGAAATTTCATCATATACAATATATGAAGACGACATCGTGAAAGTTTTTTTAGATATAAATCCAAGTCACACAGGACATACATTAATTGTCCCAAAACATCATTATCAAGACCTATTTGATATTGACGAATGTACTTTAAATCACATTCTAAAAATAGCTAGAGAAGTTTCAATTTTATTAAAGAAGAAACTCAACTATGATGGGATAAGTTTATGTGAAAACAATGGTTTATGTCAAGAGGTAAAACACTTTCATCTACATTTAATTCCAAAATATAGAGAAGAGGAAAAAATATCTATTGAAGAAGTCTACAACAAATTGATCAATTGAAAAGAAAATAGATAAACTTTAATAGAAAAAACTATCCGAAGATAGTTTCACTAACTAAGATATTTAATAAAAGAAAGCAGAGCCAAGTATTATAGCAAGAAGTATGTATAGAACAACGACGATTAAAAAGCCATTATTTCCATTACATGAACTATTCGCAGACATTATTATACACCTCCTTTAATTATATCCAAGCACCGAGTATAATTATTAGTAGAATAAATAAAACTAGTACGATTGCTGCTGATGAACCACATGATCCGCAGTTACCCATAACACATTCCTCCTTTTTTTCTATTCACATTATTTTATGGAAAAAATGGAAAAATGTGTCGGATAATAGCTAACATAAAAGTTGAAAATATAAAATATCAGTAAAATTATGGTATTTTTCCCATATTTTTAAAATAAACTTGTATTTTTACACTATTTTTGTTATTATATTAATGTATTTTTGAAAGGAGAATAACAATGGCAAATAAAAAAAATGTAGGCAACAAAAATAAAGTTACAAGCAAAAAAGAAAATGCGTCTGTAGAAAATAAAAAAAGGGAAATCATTAAAAAAGAAAATATAGAAAAAGAAAAAGTTGGCAATAAAAAAAGTAAGAATGAAGCTAAAGAAACTTTACATGTTAAGAATAATCAATCTAAAAAAGAAAGCGATAAAATGACAAAGTTTTTTAATTTATATGAAAAACATAAACTTACAATTTATGGTTTTATTGCAGGTACTTTATTGACAATATTAGTAGTTATTCTAATATGGCCAGACCGCATAGCAAAATTGGAAGATGGAAGAGAGCCAGTAGCGGAAATAGAAGGCACAGTTGTAACTGCGGATGAGTTATATGAGGATATGAAGGAAATTTATTCAATAAGCTTATTACTTAATAAGATTGATAACATAATTCTCGAAGAAAAATATCCTGAGACAGATGAGATGAACGAAGAAATTCAAGAACAAGCAGATAATTATTATAATATTTACGAACAATATTATAATCAAGATAAAGTCGCATTCCTTGCAGATAATGGATTCAGTAGTGAAAGCGAATTTCTTGATTACCTAAGATTAGATTATAGGAGAAGTAAATACGCCGAAGAGTATGTTGAGTCATTAGTAACTGAAAAAGAAATAAATGAATATTATGAAAATGAAGTATATGGCGATATCAACACCAAACATATTCTTGTTAAAGTTGATTCATCCGCTACAGATGAAGAAAAAACAGAAGCTGAAAATTTGGCAAAAGAGATAATATCTAAATTAGATGAAGGAAAAACTTTTGATGAAGTTAGAGAAGAATACAAAGATTCAATTACATATGAAGAATTAGGATACAAATCATATAATGCTAATTTAGAAAGCGCTTATTTAGAAGAAATGCAAAAACTAGAAAATGATAGTTATAGCAAAAGTCCCGTCGAAACATCTTATGGCTATCACATAATATATAGAATAGATCAAAAAGAAAAACCAGCTCTAGAAGATGTTAAAGATGAGATAATAACTTCACTAGCAGAAGAAAAATCAGCAGATGATTCTAACCTTTATTACATTGCTCTAGACAAGATGAGAACTGATGCTGGTCTTAAATTTTCAGATACGGTTTTAGAAAAGAAATACAACACATATATGGATAATTATAAATAATTACGAAAAGGTGTCCATGAGACACTTTTTTTGTGTGAAGTTATCTGAACTTCTAATTATTAAAAACAAAATATCCACAGAAATTGTGGACTCAGAGAAAAAGTAGAATAATTATCAACAAACCAGTTTATAAGTTCAACCTAATGAATAGAAAAAACTAGATATTTTAATTTTCTATTTTACTAAATATTTTTACTGTCTCAAAAAAACTGTTAAATTTTTTATTCCAATTATTTTTTATTTCATTAATAAGTTCGTTTTTAATAATATCGCTGTCATCCTCATCCCTTTCAAAATAATCATAGTATAAATATCTTAAATTAACAATATTTTTTTCTTTATTTATGTATTTAATTAAAAAATCTTTCTTTTCTTTTTCTAGCCTGTTAATTTTATTATTTTCTTCGTTTTTCTTTTTAATTGTTGTAATTTCAATATTAAAAATTTCGTCAGTATAAATCTCATCCAAAACTTCCTCTTCTTCATCGAGTAAAAGACTACTTTTCTTAATTAAATTTCCCTTCTCATTAAATAAAACCCCCATTACTTCTCTACCGTTACTGACAAGACAGGATGGGCCTAGCTTTTGCCTACTGTAGGTATAAGTTTTATCTTTGATACATTTAATAAAACTATCTCTAACAGTGACAATATTGCATTTCATATTATTGTAAGTCTCTTTACTTACCAAAAACAAAGGTATCTTTTTAACATTTACAATATTATCATTTTTACTCCACTCAAAAAAATAATAGTATTCTTTATTAAAGTTTAGTACAATATCATAAATAAAATTCATTTTTTTAATCTCCTTTAATTTTTAATGAACAAATCATCAAAACAATGCCAATAATGCTGTAGTAACATTCTATTCTTCTGATAATAAAATTAACATAATTCAAAAAATTATACCCCATTGTCATTAAATTTAAATATAATATAATATAACTAGAACCAATTACCATAAGACCAAAGCCAAGTAAGAATAAAAAAATTCTTAACATAATATCCCTCATTTAAGTCTATTCAAATGAGAAAATAATATTAAGAATTTTTAATGTTCAATCATATCTCTATCTTTTATTTCTACCTTGCTAATAGAATCGAATCTCTTACTAATTTTATCAGTAGTAACATGAATATTTTCAATATCTTTATTGACAGTTTCAATACTTCTAGATAACTTATCCCATCTATCTTTATATCTTGAAAATTCAACTCCCAATTTATTTAGTTCATCGTGAATAATACTAGCATACTTATCTCTCTCCATGTTCTTAAGTAATACCTCGATAATTGTAAAAGTAGATATTAATGTTGTTGGAGAACAGATCCACACTCTTTTTTTATGGGCATATTCAACTAAATCGCTGTGATATGCATTAATTTCTGCAAATAAAGCCTCAGCGGGCAAAAACATAATCGCTTGATCTGAAGTAATACCTGGTATAATATACTTACTACTAATAGCATCGACGTGCTTTTTAACATCCATTTTAAATTCTTTTTCGGCCATATTTCTATCAACTTGAGGTAGATTTTTATCGACCATTTTCTGGTAGTGTTCTAAAGGAAACTTTGAATCAATTGCAACCGTTCCAAGTGGCTCGGGAGCAAATATAACAGCATCTGCAATGGTATTATTAGGAAAAGAATACTGAAGCTTATATATGTTATCATTTTTTTCACCAAAAATACTAACTAGAATATGTTTTAGATTAATCTCACCAAAAATACCGCGACTTTTTTTATCGGTAAGAATACTTTGTAAGGATACGATATCTGTACTTAAAGTATCAATTTTTTTCTGAGCTTCATCGATTCTAGACAATCTTTCAAGTATATTGGTAAAAGTTTTATTTGTTTTAGCAAAATTATCATCCAATCTTTCATTGACTTTATTGTTAATTTGATCTAATTTTTTTTCAATCCTATCATTAAGACCATGAAAATTTTCGTTCATTGTTTTCATAATATCAATCTGAAAATTAGATAGTTCTCTGATAGTATTAGTTTCTAAATTCCCAATTCTTTCTGTAATTTTACTTTCATTAACATTTTTAACTATGGCAATAATAACAAGTATAATTATGATAATTAGTAGTCCAATAATAATATAATCAAGCATTTTTAATACCTCCGTATTCCATACAAAAGTATAACATATATAAAAAAAATAGTAAATATAAAAATATTTAAAAGCAAACAAATGTATTTTATATTTTAGTTTATCAAATGTCTATAATTATATTACTATTTTTTTACTTTATAGAAAAAATTGTCTCTTAAATACTATCTAATCAAAATAGTATAGCATATTATAACTAGCTTCTAAATAATAAGTTTCTTTGTTGTTTCCTAGATAGACCGCTAGAAATAATTACTTTATAGATTAATTGTTAACATTATGGATAACTACCGGAGTATCATCAGTGATAGCCTTAAAACTATAGCCATGTTCTTTCCCAAATTTAATAATATCTCTTAGGGCAGAAACAGTAGCAGTATGTCCGCTAGAATCATGCATTAAAACAATATTAGTTTTATTATGAGATAAGTTATTAACTACATTATAATATATATTAGTACTATTATTAACATCACTTCCGGCGTCATTAGCATCGATATTCCAATCGAAGTAAACGTATCCTCTCTTTAAAACTTCCTTGGTTAAATAAGACATAATACCACTAGAAAAATTTCTACTAATAGTATTGGAGCTTCCACCGGGGAACCTAACAATTTTAGGATAAATCCCAATCACACTGTATACTTTATTAGCTAGCTTATTTAGATCATCAAAATAATTTTCACTGTTAGCATAAATATAACTATAGTCATGAGTATAACTGTGAAGGGCAATAGTATGACCAAGTTCATATGCCCTTTTAGTATTCTCATCTGCATTTGTTACAAAAAACGTTGCTTTGATGTTTTCCTCATGTAAAATATCTAATACTTCTTTTGTTAAATAGCTAGGTCCATCATCAAAAGTTAAATAGATAACCCCATTACCATAATAAGTAGGCTTTTTTTTGACATGGATATTTCTTACTTTAATAGTCTTATTTCCACTACTATCAGACACCTCATAGGTCAAAGTGTAACTGCCAATTTTATGTGTATCAACATAACCTGTGGATATAACATTACTTGTAATATCACCATCACAGTTATCGGTAGCAGTATAACCAAATTCGGTATATTTATCTCCTAAATAAATACTTATACTATCACCGCCATTCAATGTAATAGAAGGGCTTTCTTGGTCTTTATATTTTATTGTTCTTTTAACCATTGTACTATTGCCAGAAGAATCTTCTACACTATAGAATATGTTATTATCTATTTCTGTAATAATAACTTTATCTGTAATATCTCTATCATAATTATCATTAGCTACATATCCTTCTTCTTCGTATATCTTATTTGGGCAGACTAAAGAAGGATTGCTTCCATGTAGGGTAATAGTTGGGCTTTCTGAATCAATAACTTCTATTACAAAATCTTTACTGATCCTAAAAAATAAGTATTTAATTTGACAGTTAATTTTGTATTTGCCTACTTTTTCTGTATTAACATTTCCAGTAATTTTACCCATATCAGTCAAATCTCCAAAAAGATTATATATTTTTAAGTCGGGAGTATATTCTTCATTTAAATTTATTATCCTATTGTCTATAATAATATTAGGATACAAAACAGAGTATATAAGTAAAAAAGTTGTAACAAAAATTAGAAATAAAAATAAAAATTTTAATCTTCTCACATTAATCACTTCTCTACATAAAAAATTATAGCATGGTAAAATAAAAAATACTATTCTAAAACAGTATTTTTATCAGGCTTGACATCTTTCCTGTATACTAATATTTTATAGTTAATATCAACAGTAGCAAGAAGTATATTATCATAATTGTCATACCCTAAAATTTTAAGCTCATGGTCTAACCACTTTTTGTTTTTACCTATTGCTTTCATATTATTTTTCATATATTTACCGTCGATAATGACATTAGCGGTAAGCCCAGTATCCACGCTTTTTAAGTTCACATCTTTCTTAGTAATGGGCTTTTCTCTATCTTTTGGAAGAAAACTAATATTGCCATTTACTTCCATAATTGCATATTCAATTTCATCTAAGTCAAAATATCCAGCAATTCTAGCTTCTGCAAGTAATTCATTAATGTCGATCTTTGTCTTTTTTAAGCCAGATTCAATTATTTTTGAGTTTTCCACAAGCACTGTTGGTACACCAGTAAAAAACCTTCTCGCCTTAATACTTTTCATCGTAAGTAAGGATATTAAGTAAGCAATAATTCCATATAAGAAAAGAGAAACTAAACCAGCCATTAAATCTTTTTCTAAGTCTAGAGAAATATCCGCAGCGATAGAGCCAATCGTTATTCCAACTATATAATCAAACAAATTAAGTTGTGAAATCTGTTTTTTACCTACCATTTTAGCTATAAAGAATAATATTATTAGTACTATGATGGTTCTTAAAAATATGTCTAGTAAATCTTCCATCGAAAAACACCTCATAATTATTATGTGGTGCTTTAATATTTATATACCTTGTATATTATTTATTAGCATTACAACAACAATTAATATTAATAGTTCAATATATCTTGTCTGTAATATCTTATTTATAAATTTTAGAGTTTTGTCGCTATTTTTAAATATATCGATAATCATGAAGAAACTAATCAACATAAAACTAATAAAGATAGGAATACCTAGAAAATTATATTTGATAGCGCTAATAAAATCAAAATTTAATATTGATATAAAACTTCTCGTAAGTCCACATCCCGGACATCTAATGCCAAACAAATCTTTAAAAATACATTTAAAACTAAAAATATTAGTTATAGCTAGATAGACAAACAAAGTACCAAAAACAAGTATAGATAAATTAATAAATCTTTTCATTAATCTCTAAGAGAATCACCATTGGCATCTTTATTGATACTACCAGAAAATATCATAATACCTTCGACAAGTGCCCATATAGCGGATATTGGACTTAGAAAACCACAAGACAAAACAGTAATAAGTAGTTGTGCCACAGCTTTACCTGTAAATCCTAAATAAAAGTTATGTACTCCAAGAGAACCTAGAAATATAGCAAAAAGACCAGCAGCAATTTTTGATTTAGCATTTGGATCTGCATTATTTGAACTGCCTTCTTTTTTAACTTTTACACCACACTTTAGACAAATATCTTGGTTTTCATTAAGTTCGCTTCCACAATTTTGACAAAACTTAGCCATTTTATCACTCCTTTCTTTTTACGATATTAGTTAACCATAATTATTTAAGTTTATAAATTTATTGTAAAAATATTTTAATAGTTATTAGTAAGTAGAACAATTATCCTCAGTCAAGTATATTCATACGCAATATCATTTATTAACTTTATACGTCTTGCTCTTTTTCTAACTCTAATTCAATATTATTAATTTCATAACCATTTATATTATCTTTTAAAACCAAATCTTTAATAAATAAAGTGGCTTTAAAATCCTTCTCCGCACTTTTAATAGCACTCTTCAGTTTTTCATCTACAGAAATTGATAAGTTCTTTATAGGAGTTTTCAAAGAAACATTATTATTAGTCTTTACTCCTCTTGCTTGGCTAATTATTTCAATTAGTTGATTTCCATATTTAACCTCATCATCAAATCCGTAATTTAACGAATTTATCTCTGTAGTATGAATAGATTTATTATTATGATATAATTCTTGGAATATTTCCTCAGTTATAAATGGGAAGAAAATACTAAAATCTTGTAAAAATTTATATAGTAGTACATAGACTGTCTTTTGCCCGCTATACCTTGGAATATTACCAAATTCTTCTGGTCTGTATAGTCTATGTTTGACTATTTCAATATAATTATCACAGAAATTCCAAAAGAATTTTTCTAAATGATTTAATGCAAGTCCAACTTCGTAGTCATCAAGGTACTTAATAAATCCTCTTTCCATCTCTTGAAAACTACCTAAGGCCCACTTATCAATATATTCATAGTCATCAAAATCTTTATCTGCATAATCTGATAAGTGCATTTCGATAAATTTAGATACATTCCAAATTTTATTTATTAATTTCTTACCTCGTAGTAGGCTCTCTTCGTTAAATACAATATCTGTACCTAATCTTCCTGTTCCAGCCCAATACCTTAAGACATCAGCGGAATATTGATTTATTAGATCCATCGGTTCTTGTTTGCTATTTCCTTTACTCTTGCTAATTTTTTCACCCTTACCAGCCATAGCAAATCCAGAAATCATTACATTATCCCATGGCCTTTCTCCAAAGTGATAGAAACTTTTAACTATTGTATAGAAATCCCATGTCCTTATAATTTCACTTGCATTCGTTCTTAGACTCATCGGTTTCAATATATCTTCGTAGTTTTCCTCTTCGCCATATTTCATATTAATAAGAGGCGTAACAGAGGACGTAGCCCATGTATCCATTACATCTGTTTCAGGAATAAACTCACTGCAACCACAATTAGGACAATTATTTACCTTTGGAAAGTCCACTAAAGGATTAACAGGTAAATCCTCCTTTCTAGCAAATATAGGTTTTCCACATTTTTCACAGTACCATACAGGAAAGGGAACACCAAAATATCGTTGTCTTGATATACACCAATCCCAAGCTATATTACTAACCCATTCATCATACCTAGCGTGCATGTGAGAAGGATGCCATTTAATTTCATTACCTATTTTGATAAAATCTTCTTTATGGTTCATTATATCGATGAACCATTGCTTCATCACCGAATATTCTACCTCTTTACCACATCTTTCATGTGTTTGAACCTCATGGAACAATTCTTCTGTTTTTACAACAAAACCGCCATTTTGCAAGTCTTCCATTATTTGTTTTCTTGCTTCCTTAATTTTTAATCCACCATATTTTGAAACACTATCAACAATTCTCCCATCATCTGTAAAAATATTTTTTAGCGGTAAGTTATATTTTTTCCACCATTCGATATCAGTTTGATCCCCAAAAGTACAACACATTACTACTCCTGTACCTTTTTGAGTATCAACCTTTTCATCTGCCATGATAGGCACTTCTGCATCTATAATCGGAATATGAGCAGTTTTACCAATTAAATGTTTATGTATTTCATCATCTGGATTGACAAAGACACATACAATAGCGGGTAATAGTTCAGGTCTAGTAGTCGCTATAGTAAATTCTTCATCTCCCTCTACAGTTTTAAAATTAATATAATTAAACGTTGTCTGTATAGTTTTAGTTTCCAGTTCTGCTTGAGCAATAGAAGTAAGGCACTCATTGCACCATAAAGCAGGACTTTCTTTATGATAACAATGATTTTTCGAAACTAAATCCAAAAACGATGCCTGACTAATTTTAATTGTTGAGGGACTGACAGTTTTATAATGAAGACTCCAGTCAGTACTTACTCCCATCTTATTAAATAACTCTTGAAACTCCGCCTCATATTTATCAGTTGTCTCATAACACAATTTAGAAAAAGCCTCTCTTCCTATTTCGTGAGCCTTTTTACCTTGCTCCTTTTCTACCAATCTCTCGCTAGGAAGTCCATTATCATCGAATCCAAAAGGATAAAAAACATTGTATCCTTTAAGTCTTTTGTATCTTGCTATCATTTCAGTTTGTGAATAAGAAAATATATGGCCTATATGAATCTTACCATTTACAGTAGGAGGAGGAGTATCAATCGAAAATACCTTTCTTCCATCTATATTAAATTTATATATATTTTTTTCTTTCCAATAATTCAGCCACTTTGCTTCTTTTTCCTGTGCATTATATTTTTTATCAAGCATTTGTAACACCAATCCTTTTATCAATATAATTATTTAACACTAATACTATTTGTTTAAAGAAATTTTCTACTTCTTTACTATCAAAGGTAAGAGAATCAATAATTTTTTTTACATAATCATTTTGTTTTAATAAATAATATGAATACTTATAATTAAAAGTATACATTTTAGACAGTACAATAAGAACACTATCAGAACTATTTTCACTCATTTTAGAATTTATCGTCTTAAAGTTTTTAAAGTCACTATAGACTAAATTACTAGGATAACTTTTTATCCTCGTGTCTATATATGGGTAGTTAATAAAAAATCTAAAGCAATCCAAATTATGAGCATCTTTTAAAATAGCACAAATATGTTTACTTTTCTCATCAATATCGCTCACAAATCCAATTTTATCATAAGAAAAAAGAGCGATTTTAATTATATTATCGTAAGATTTATCCTTGCTTATTTCCCTAATTAAACCTTTGTTAAACAAAACATCTATAGTCTTTTCATAGCTATCATCATTATCTTCATCGATATGAAAATTAGGGGTTTTAGAAAAACTACCTATTTCATGAAATAACCCGATAAATTCACAAACTGCAACTTCTTCTTCTGAAAAAATGCCAAGTCCATTTGCCAACTCTTTTACAATTTCCATAACTTTTAAAGAATGAAAATACTTAGCCTTAATATTAATATTATTCATGTCATATTTTCTTACGTATTGTTCAAATATTTTCATTATTCTACTGCTTTTCATAAACAACTCCTTCCCCGTCTCAATTAATATAAGTATATAATAAATTAATATATTTTTCAAGGAAATAACAATCAAACTCTTCAATTCGTAAATTTTGAAAAAATAATTAGTTTACTAAACACCTATTTTAATGTACAATATATATAATAAAGTAGGTGTTTTTGTTTATGATAA
>CALVHX010000025.1 GCA_944329195.1 uncultured Bacilli bacterium
AACACCTTCTTATTATAATAATTATATCAGAAAATATTTGCGAAGAAAAATTTGAGAAATTTGCTCTTTTTTGCTGAGATATTTGAAGTAGACTTTACAAAGAAAAAGTATTATGATATACTAATATTTACTCGGAGGAGGATGATTTTGATGCAGGAATATAATTTAGGAATTGATATACGTGTTATACCTTTTGTTAAGCTCGATAGTAGGACAATTGGAAGTATTTCACACTTACCAAAAATGCTTATTCGTACTGCTGATGGGAAATATTATTTATCAGATATTCCTTTGATAAGCAGAGAAACAGGTATTAGATGGCAATTATATTATATTTATGATGAGCTTACCCCGGAAGAACAAGAACGACTTAAAGATTATGTAGTTACAATAACTATTGATGGAAGTATGAGTAGTGTTGTTAAAATTCCAGATGGGAAAGACAAAAAAAGGCAAAAAAGAAGAAAAAAAGATATAAAATAATATTTTTGAAGTTTAAATTCGAATAATTTGAATTTACTTCTTTTTTTTGGTTAAATACATATAGTTTATTAGGTGATATGATGAATGAGATAAATCCGCAGAAATATATAGATAAAATTACTAAAAAAGAAAGAATAGATATTTCTCCAACAAAAAAATATTTTAAAAATTTAATAATTAGAGTTTTAATTGTAACTGTCATTTTCTTATCACTGGCTATTGTCTGTAAGAGTGACTCATCTTTGAAAACGAAGATTTATGATTATATAAATAGTGAAAATATATCTTTCACTAAAATAAAAAGTTTGTACGATAAATATCTTGGTGGTGTACTTCCGCTAAAGAAAGATGGCGATACTGAGGAGGTCTTTAATGAGACTTTAAAATATGATTCTATATCTATTTATCACGATGGGGTGAAGTTGTCTGTCGGTGATAATTATTTGGTTCCTTCAATGAAAGAGGGAATGGTTGTCTTTATTGGTGATAAAGATAATTACGGAAATACGATTATTATAGAAGACTTAAGTGGAGTAGATATTTGGTATGGTAATGTAAGCAATACTTCATTAAAATTATATGATTATGTTGAAGAGGGAACTTTACTTGGCGAGGCCAATAAAGAGCTTTTTATGGTCTTTAGTAAAGATGATAAGTATTTAGATTATGAAGAATATCTTAAATAATATAGAATTTCATTATACTTATTTAATAATGCTTGTAGGGCTTGTCCTTACTGGACATTTTGTTAATGTTTTCATCTTTACTTCGCTTATTTTGATTCATGAAATGGGACATGCATTTGCATCACTATTATTTAAATATAAGGTAGAAAAAATAATTATCTATCCTTATGGAGGAATTACTAAAGTAAATAAACTTGTAAATACTAGGATATGGAAGGACATTTTAGTAGCTATTTCTGGTGTACTATTTCAAACTATATATTTTTTTATAATTTATATTTTTACTAAAAATGGACTAGTGAGGGAATATGTCTACAATTTATTTTTAACTTATCATAAAAGCATGATGATTTTTAATTTACTTCCTATAATACCTTTAGATGGTTCTAAAATAATAAATTTAATTTTGTCTAAATATTTGAATTTTAATATGGCAAATAATATGACTGTCATTATTTCTTTAATTGTAATTGTTATCCTTCTATTTAGTGATATTTATGAGAATAATTACAGTATTGTAATGACCTTAGGAGTATTATTTCAAAATATATATAAGTTTTATAAAGAAATATCTTTTGTCTATAACAAGTTTTTGTTAGAGAGATATCTTTATAATTTTAATTATTCGAAGGTAAAAGTTATTAAAGATAGAAATAAGATGTATAAAAATTGCCATCATTTATTTATTAAAAATGGCAAAATGATGGATGAAAAAAGATATCTTAATAATATTTTTGGTAAAAAGGCTTAAATATTTTGACAAAAAAAGACTTAAAATAGTTTGACTAAACTATATTTTTGTGATAAAATTGTATTGTTTTGAAGACCTCGAGTTGATTACTCAACCACATTGAAAAGGTAAAAGATCTATAAATAGACACCTTAAGAGTGAGTCTTAAAAATATGTAAGGAGGTAGAAAATGAAAGCAATTATTGAAACTGGCGGAAAACAATACTATGTTTCTGAAGGTAGTGTAATCTATGTTGAAAAATTAGATGGTACTGAAGGGGACAAGGTTGTTTTTGATAAGGTTTTAATGACAAATGGTGTAGTAGGAAATCCTTATGTTGGTTCTGCTACTGTAGAGGGAGTTATCTTAAAGCAAGGTAAACAAAAGAAAATAACAGTATTTAGATATAAGCCAAACAAGAAATCTACAAGAGTAAAAAAAGGACATAGACAACCATATACTAAAGTAGAGATTAAGAAGATCAAATAGGAGAAGTTTTATGATAAAAGTAAAACTTGTAAAGAATAATAACAATATTAAAAATGTTGTTATTAAGGGACATGCTCTATACGATGATTTTGGTAAAGATATTGTCTGTGCTGCTGTAAGTAGTGCGGTGATTACTTCAGTTAATGCTTGTTTATCTATAGATAATAATAGTTTATCTTATAGTGATGATGATGGCCTTGATATTAAAGTAATTAAACATGATTTTGTAACTACTAAAATAATCGAAAATTTGGTTTCAAATTTGTATGAACTTGAAAGAGCATATCCTAAATATATACAAATAAAGGAGGGAAATAATGAATAAATTAATGTTATTTAATATACAGTTATTTGCTCATAAAAAAGGTCAATCATCTACTAGTAATGGAAGAGATTCTGCCGGTAGAAGATTAGGCGCAAAAGCAAGTGATGGGGAGTATGTAACAGCAGGTTCTATTATTTACCGTCAGAGAGGAACAAAAATTCATCCTGGAAATAATGTAGGAAGAGGTACTGATGATACGCTTTTTGCTAAAATTTCTGGTTTTGTTAAGTATTCAAGACTTGGTAAAGATAGAAAACAAGTAAGTGTATATGAAACTAAATAAAATTGAAAAAAATAATTGACAACAATATAAATTATTGATATAATTTATATTGTCTCGGGGAATTAGCTCAGTTGGCTAGAGCATCTGCCTTGCACGCAGAGGGTCAAGGGTTCGAGTCCCTTATTCTCCACCATGTTCGGGAAGTGGCTCAACTTGGTAGAGCACCTGGTTTGGGACCAGGTGGTTGCAGGTTCAAATCCTGTCTTCCCGACCATTGAGATTATGAAGCTCTTATGTGGAGCTTTTCTTTTTTTATGATGAATTTTAAATTAATTTTGAATGTAATTGAGTCGATAATAAAGTATATTTTATTTTTTTAAATAATTTAGTTGCTTAGTTTACTGTACTATGTTATTATATGATTGTGGGGATAACTATGGAAATACCTTTTGATTATATTGTTTTTTGGGGAATGTTATCGCTTAAAAAGAGAAACCAGCTTTGTATTATTCGAAAAGAAAATTTGTTTCAAATAATTAAAAATGTAACTATGAAAATAAATGAGTCTACTAGTGATGTCACTACTCTTTCTGTAATGGATGAATTTGATTTTGAATTAAAAGTTCAATATTTGCTTGCTTACGAGCAAGAAAGGCTCTATTTTTCTGGAAGTTACATTTGTCTATGTGAGGATATCCAGCTAGATGAACTTAGTGAAATTTTGACGAAAATCAAAGAAGCAAGTGATGAAGAAGAAAATATTTTGATTGACAGAATTATCTTTATGTTTGATTATGATATTTCTTCTTTAGAGCTGTTAGGAATTAAGTTTAGAAGAGGGTTATATGGCGATTTGATAGATTTTGAAAGTAGTATTGAAAAGTTATATAACAGTTTTGAAAAACAATCTCTTTTAAATTCTGAAATGTCTTTTTTCTCAAGAAAAGAGAAAATAATTTCTGACATTAAATGTTTTATTATGATGAGGGGAATAATAAAGTTTTATATGAATCAGTTTTTAACTGAAGCAGAAGTAAGTGATTTGTTTATTTATTCAAATGAACAATTAAATTACGATTATTCATTTTTACATGATGATGATAAAGAAAAAGAATTTATCTATGGCGAATATTATCCATTAATTATGAGCGTTTTTTGCTCGAAGCCTAATTTGTCACAATACAACATTAATTACAAATTGTCAGAGGATATCCAGTTACTTGTAGGTGGATCTGATTTATTTAAAGCTAATGAGAAAGCATTTAAGAATTTTTATATGGTGGTTCTTTATTTTTTGGATGAGGAAATATTTAATTATATGAGGCTTCCTTTATATTATGATTTACTGTGTAGTAAATATAGTCTTATGTATTCGTTGGATATGCTTTTAGGTACTGCAACATTTTTATATGATGGCATAGATATTTCTAATTATAAATCATCAGAGAAGGATTATGAACAAATTAAAGAGCTTATTTTTCTCTTTATAGATGATATTTTAATGTATCGTGATGATGAATATCCTGATATAACGGAAAAGGTTGGTTGCTATTATGAAAATATAATTAAAAAAGTTTTTGTTAAAGCGTATTATTATTTAACTGATTCTGAGGATGTTATAAAGGCAATTAGTAGTAATGAATTTTATGATGTCAATAAGATTAGTACAAATATATTAAGAAGTGCAGTAGGAAAAAGAAAAAATATTAAAACTAGAAAAGCACCATGAGGTGTTTTTTTTCGTTGTAATTTAAATGTTTTTTTGACATTTTTTTCTGTAAAATTTTGAAAAAAGCATTTACAAAGATAGTTAATTATAGTAGAATATACACATAGAGTGGCACAAAGTGGAAGAAAGTGGGGGATATGATGCTGATCGGAGAATATCATCATAATATTGATGAAAAAGGAAGACTGATTATTCCTTCTAAATTTAGAGATGATATAGGTGAAAAATTCGTCGTTACTAGAGGATTGGATGGCTGTTTATTTGTGTATGCTCTAAAAGAATGGGAATCTATTATCTCTAAATTAAAGACACTTCCATTTACCAAGAAAGATGCCAGAACTTTTAATAGATTCTTTATGTCTGGTGCTACTGTATGTGAATTTGACAAACAAGGTAGAATTAATTTATCATCTTCTCTTATTAAATATGCTGATTTAAAAAAAGAATGTACGATAATTGGGGTAAATGATCGCCTGGAAATATGGGCTACCGAAAAGTTCGATAGCTTAATCGAAGATAACTTGTCCGCAATAAATGATGTTGCTGAAAATTTGTTTGAGAGGTTAGATATTGATGCATAAGACCGTTTTGCTAGAAGAGACAATAGATAACCTAGATGTCAAAGAAGATGGTATATATGTCGATGCTACTTTGGGATTTGGGGGGCACAGTGGTTTAATATTGAAAAGGATAAAAAGGGGGTTTCTTTTCGCCTTTGATCAAGATGAGATGGCGATTGATTATAGCTTTAAAAAGTTATCTGCGATTGGAAACAATTTTGAGATAATTAAGTCTAACTTTTCAAAGTTAAAAAAAGAGCTTGAAAAAAGAACTATTACAAAAGTAGATGGTTTTGTGTTTGATCTTGGGGTATCATCTCCTCAACTAGATATTGCCGAAAGAGGATTTAGTTATCATAAAGATGCAAAACTTGATATGAGGATGGATACGAGTAGTAGTTTTTCTGCTTATAATGTAGTAAATGAATATTCATACGATGATTTAGTAAGAATTTTAAAAAATTATGGTGAAGAAAGATATGCTTCTAGTATTGCACGAAATATTGTTAAAAAAAGAGAAGAAAAAGAAATTACGACAACATTTGAGCTCGTCGATATTATAAAATCTAGTATGCCTATAAAAGCTATGAAGGATTCACATCCAGCTAGAAAAACATTTCAGGCGATAAGAATAGAAGTTAATCACGAACTCGATGTTCTCGATGTGGCTTTAGATTCGGCACTTGAGTTACTTAAAGTTGGAGGTAGAATAGCGGTAATTACGTTTCATTCTTTAGAAGATAGAATTGTTAAAGAAAAATTTAATAAATGTTCTAAACTAAGCGATGACTTAAGCAAATTACCTTTTGTACCAGAAGAGTATTTACCAAAATTTAAAATTGTAGCGAATATTTCTCCGTCAAAAGAAGAAATAGAAGAAAATAACCGCTCTAGGTCGGCAAGGCTTAGGGTAATCGAAAGAATAAAGGGATGATGAAAAATGAAAAAGAATAGAAGGAAAAAAAGTAAATTTACTAAGTTGGAGAGATTTTTATATAAAAGTTCTCTTACAATAGCTGTCTTTCTTTTGGTTGGAGTTGTTTTTACTAGTGCGGCATTATCAAAGATGAATATTGAGATTCAGAAAATGGATAAAACGGTTAAATCTCAAGAGGATACTAATCAGAGTCTTGCAATGAAGATAAACGAGATGGCTTCTCTTGAAAATATTCAGGCAGTAAGTGAAAGTTTAGGCCTTGCTTATAATAACGATAATATTAAGACAATAGAATAAGGTGATGAAAAATGAAAAAAGGTAAGATAAATAATGATAGATTCAAAGTTGGTAAATCAGTTATTATTGTTACCTTTTTTTTGTTTGTTTTATTAATTGGACGTTTATGTTATTTGTGTTTGTTTGATTATAAAGTTGGAGATTCGACAATAACGGCGTTTATAAGAAACCGTAATACGGAAGAGGAAGTTATAATGCCTAAAAGAGGTACGATATATGATCAAAACGGGAATGTTCTAGCTAACGATGTTACTAGTTATACTATTATAGTTTACTTATCTGAAGATAGGGTTGATGCTGAAGGAAATAAAAATTATGTTGAAGATATTGATATGACTAGTGAAAAACTGGCTTCTGTTTTGGGTGTGAATAAAGAAGAAATTAAGAAAATACTAGAAAATGGTAAAGCTAATAATAAATATCAGGTGGAACTTGGTATGATGGGGAAAGGGATAACTGAACTTGTAAAAGAAGAAATTGCAGGCTTAAACTTACAGGGAATAGATTTTATCGAGGAAGTAAAAAGATATTATCCAAATGGCGATTTTGCATCGTATTTACTTGGATATACTGTTTTTAAAGAGGATGATAATGGTAATAATTGGCTTACAGGAGAGATGGGGATAGAAGAATATTATGATAGTGAGCTTAAAGGCAGTGCTGGGTATGTTACATACGAGAGAGATAATTATGGTTATAAGATAGCTAATGGTCGTGAGTACGTTGAACCTTCTAAAAATGGTAATGATATTTACTTGACAATTGATAACAATATTGAATTGTTTGTCGAAACAGAGGTAAAAAAAGCTGCTGAGCAGTCTGAAGCTGAATGGGTTTTAATGGTAGTTGCGGATGCTAAAACAGGTGCGATACTAGGTTATTCTAGCTCTCCATCTTTTGATCCTAATCTTCGTAATATGACTTCTTATTTGGATCCTATAACAGCTTTGGCTTATGAACCTGGTTCGACGATGAAAATTTTTAGCTATATGTGTGCGATAGAATCAGGTAATTATGATGGTAATGCTACTTATGAATCTGGTACTAAAACTTATACATCGGAAGTTGATGGAAGCAGTGTTACAATATCTGATTGGAATAAGGAAGGATGGGGGACTATTAGTTATGATGAGGGCTTTGCTTTGTCTTCAAATATTGCTGTGGCTAATATGGTAGAAACGTTTATAACAAAAGATGATTTAAAAGCTTGTTACACAAAATATGGTTTTGGTGTAAAGACAGGATTTACGTTAAAGAGGGAAGATGCTGGTAGTATAGATTACAAGTATCAAATAGAAGCTGCCACTGCAGGATATGGACAAGGGATAACTACAACACCTATTCAACATATTCAAGCTTTAACTGCTATTGCTAATGATGGGGTGATGATTAAGCCTTATGTAGTCGATAAAATTGTCGATTCTGAAAGTGATGAAGTTTTATATACTGGAAAGAGAGAAGAAATTACCACTATTGCTAGTGAAAGTACTATTGACAAATTGAAGGAACTTATGACTAATGTAATAAATGGAGATAATACTAATTCTACTGGTTATGCTTATTATATGGATGGGTATAGTCTTATTGGTAAAACTGGTACTGCCCAAATATATGATTATTCGAAAGGAATGTATATGACGGGAGAAGCTGATTATATATATTCTTTCTCTGGTTTGTTTCCTAAGGAAGATCCTGAAATAATAATATATGCTGCTGTTAAAAGACCAAAGGATACTGTCAACTATATTGCTCCAATGGTAAAAGAGGTTGAAAAAAATATTACCAAATATTTGAATATTGAGGAAAGCTCAAAAGATAAGAAATCATATGAAGTGGAATCTTTTTATAATAAAGATACTAATAACACAAAAGAGTATTTAGAAAGTAAAAATATGCGAGTATTACTAATTGGAAATGGCACTAGGATAGTAAATCAGTATCCTAGTACAAATACGACTATTTATGAGGATGATTTGGTAATTTTAAAAACAAATGATTATGATAAGAAGATGCTCGATTTAACTGGCTATTCGCATAAAGAAGTTATTAACGTATTGAAACTTATGGATGTTAGTTATTTGGTTGAAGGAACAGGTTATGTCTATGAACAAAGTATACCACCAAATAGTGATATTACCGAAACTATAACTGTTAAATTAAAGGAAAAATATGTTGTTGAATAGGAGAACTGTGATGGAAGAAGAAACTAATGAAAAATCTAAAATATTATATACAATATTAATTATTTTGATTTGTACTGTACTTGGTATTTTCTTGGCACAGTATTTAGCTCAAAAGTGAGTTTATTAAAATAATAAAAATAAAAACGACATTTGTGTCGTTTTTATAACATGTACATTGAATTATCTTCTTGATATGGATTGGTTGTTGTATTGGAAGTAGTTAGTTTTTGCTCTAAAATTTTAACTCTGTTTTCTAAACTATTTATTCTTGCATTTAAGTCTAACAGAGGATTATTATCCATTATCATGTTTTGACTTGGCATAGCTATCAAGCTACCTGGGGGTCCTTGATATCCAAAATTTCCATAGACCATGTTTCCGGGCATTCCTTGAAAGTACCCAGCTTGCATCATATCTCTATTATCTATCATATTTGTCCCTTCCCTTTACTTTATTATATGCAAATTAGGAAAATAATGCTATAATACTATATGTGAGGTTGTATGAGATTAAAAAATATTAAAGGTGCAAGCGAAAAAATTAAATGTGGTAAATATTTTATAGATAATCCTTATATGTATAAGGGTAAGTGGAAAGAGAAATTTGGCAATAATAATCCTATCTATATCGAGATAGGTATGGGAAAAGGAAATTTTATTATAGAAAATGCTCTTACTAATCCAAAGATAAATTATATTGGGATAGAAAAATATGACTCTGTTATTTTAAGAGCGGTTGAGAAAAGTGAGCTTTTAGATATTAATAATTTGTATTTAGTTAGGATGGATGCTAGACTTATCGAAGATGTTTTCGATAAAGAAATAGATTTGATATATTTAAATTTTTCTGATCCATGGCCTAAAGAGAGGCATGCTAAAAGAAGGCTTACAAGTAGAGAATTTTTAACTAGGTATGATAAAATTTTTAAAAATAGTGGTAGGATTATTATGAAAACTGACAATATTGGTTTATTTAACTTTTCGATAGAAACACTAAAGGAACACGGGTACAATATCCGCAATGTAACTAACGACTTACATAGAGATAAAGAAAATATTATTAATACTGAGTATGAAGATAAATTTACTAGTATGGGAATTAAAATAAATTATTTAGAGGCTGATAGAGGAGGAAAAAATGAAGATATTTAAAAGATTAGATATAAATCCTACTAATATTAATTTATATTGTAATGCAGTTACGCATTCGTCTTATACTAATGAGAATCCAAGCTATCCTAATTATGAGAGACTTGAGTTTTTGGGAGATGCAGTGCTTGAAATAATTATCAGTGATTATCTATATAAAGAAAGAAAATTAGAAGAAGGCACGATGACTAGAATGAGAGCCTCTTATGTGTGTGAAGAAGCTTGTGCCTGTTATGCTAAAGAGTTAAAATTAGATGAGGATATAAAAATAGGCAGTGGAGAAGTAATTAATCAGACTATTTTAGCAGATGTATTTGAGGCTTTTGTAGCGGCACTATATTTAGATCAGGGCTTTGAATTTACGAAGAGTTTTGTTTTGAATATAATTGTAAAATATATTGAAAAGAAAATAGAATTTTTGCATGATTATAAATCTACTTTACAGGAATTAGTTCAGACTGTGAAAAAATCTGTTGTCTATGAGATAGTTGATGAAAAAGGCCCTTCACACAATAAAACTTTTACTTCTGTTGTAAAAGTAGATGGAATTATCATGGGCAAAGGAACTGCTGGTAGTAAGAAGGGTGCGGAACAAGAGGCCGCTAGAGAAGCACTTAGTAAACAAGCTAAAATAAAATAACTGTGAATAATTACATGAGATATGGCGAGCTTAAAGAAATAGTAGAAGGATTTACAATTCGGCTGTTAAAAGTAACGAAAATTAATATCTTACCAAAATATGGAAATTTTGATATAAAAAAATGGCGAATTTTGTTGCAAACAGACTGTAACTATGATATTATTATTTTGTAAGGTGGTTAGATAGTAAGGCTGAGTTAGCCATGCGTTTGCGAAAGGAAGGTGACCTCCTCATGATAAAAGGATTAATTAACAACAAGTTAACTAGGGGGGGGCTATAACTTCTTATAATACAGACCATTACAATTTATTAAATAGAAAAACAAACTATGAAATAGCTAGTTTTTAATACTGGCGTTTTTTCATAGTTTTTTTGCAGTTGAAAGTGGTGATCTCTGTGTTAATTTATATATTAGATAGAAATAAAATAACTAAATATAGCTTACCGAATATAGTTGAAGATGTCTTTGTTATAAAATATTATAGTGAAGATAAAAATGAGGAAATACTTATTAATATTAATTATCAAGATAATGAATGGATTATAAGAAGTAATGGTAGTGTTAATATTATTGAAAATAATATTTGGACATCAAAAAAGCTCGAATTACATACACTAATTAAGTTAACTATTAATGGTGTAAGTGATGATGTGTATTTATACTGTAGTCCTATCGTGGAAACAGAGTATTTATATATGCCATTAGATAATAATAATAAAAATATAAAAATAGGAAATGACGATAAATGCGATATTATTTTTAAAAGTAATAATGTTTTTGAGGAGCATGCTGAAATTATAAGAAATGATAATGGTTATTATATATTTAGTTTAAATGCTTCTCCAATTTATTTGAACAGGCAGAAGATAGATAAAGGATTTTTAAGAATTGGAGATATTATTTTTATAAACGGTTTAAAGATAACGTTTATGGGTAGTTTTTTAAAAGTTAATAATCCTTTAAATAAAGTTACTTTAAAAAACGTTTTGGCACAATATAATCTTCCAACTAGAGATAATACTAAATATCAAAAGCCGACGATTAGTGAACAAAATGTAAATCTATATAATGATAGTGACTATTTTTTTCATACACCGTATTTAAAAAATATTTTGGAAATGGAAAGTGTAGAAATTGATGCACCACCTAATCCAATAAATACAGAGGATGTACCTTTTCTTTTATCCTTTGGGTCTAGCTTAACAATGATAGCTTATTCAGTTATTAATGCGTACAATATTACTGATGGATTGATTTCTGGGGAGA
This sequence comes from uncultured Bacilli bacterium, assembly GCA_944329195.1. Classification (GTDB taxonomy): domain Bacteria; phylum Bacillota_I; class Bacilli_A; order RF39; family UBA660; genus CAG-302. The sequence goes on from CALVHX010000025.1 coordinate 11,699, forward strand.
AAAGTTTAGTAGAGTCTATTCCCGGTATACTGATTTGTACTGCTATGTTAATAGGAAGTGTCGTAGTACCTAGACTAATGAAAAACTATCAAAAAAAGAGAGCTAAAAAGAGAGAAATTTTAAGACAGAATAAATATACAGAGTATTTAAATGAAAAATCTTCAGAGATTAAAATGATTTTATCAAATCAAACACAGACTTTAAAATTTAATTATTTAAGTTCTGAAGAATGTTATAGACAAATTATTAATAAAAGTAAAAGTTTATGGCAAAGGGAAATTACGGATAATGACTTTTTGACATTACGGATAGGAATTGGTAGTATTGATGCAAAGTTAGAGATAGTTGCACCACAGAAGCATTTTACTTTAGATGATGATAATTTAAGGACAAAAGTTTATGAGTTAGTAGAAAATTCAAAAAAGTTAAATGATGTTCCTATTACATTTAATTTAATAAAAAATAATATAAGTGCAATTGTCAATAGTAAAGGAATTGATTATGATTTTTTACAAAATATGATAGTGCAACTTATAACATATCATAGTAGTGGCGATCTAAAATTAGTTTTTTTAGTTCATGAGTCAAAAGAAGAGTATTGGAAGTATGTTAAGTATTTACCACATTGTTGGAGTGATGACAAACAAATTAGATTTTTTGCTACTAATAGTGATGATATGAAGACGATATCTAATTACTTATTAGGAGAGTACAATGAAAGATTAGAGAAGGCTAATTCACCAAATTCGGATATTAATAAAAATGAAGAATATAAAGACTTCTTACCGTATTATTTGATAATTACGGATAATTGTAAAGCTACAAAGGATCTTCAAATTATTACCAATTTACTGAATAAAAATATAAATTTAGGATTTTCTATATTATTTGCTGATTCGACACTTAAAAATTTACCAAATGATTGTAATTCATTTTTAATGCTCGATAATGATGGTGGCGTAATTATGGAAAAAGAGCTAAGTAGTCAAAATCAAATTAAATTTAATATAGAGAAAAAAGTGGAATTTGATATGGAACTAGTTTCTCAAATACTAGGAAATATTCCGGTGTTGCCTCGCTTTGGTGATACGGAACTACCTACAAGTATAAGTTTTTTGGAAATGTATAAAGTTGGAAAAATAGAGCAACTCAACATTTTGAATAGATGGCAAACTAACAATCCTGTTGTAAGTTTAAAAGCACCAATTGGCGTAAATAAAACAAAAGATGTATTTATATTAGACTTACATGAAAAATATCATGGTCCTCATGGTTTAATTGCTGGTTCTACTGGTAGTGGAAAGTCAGAATTTATAATTACCTATATATTATCTTTAGCAATAAATTATCATCCTAATGAAGTTCAGTTTGTATTAATTGACTATAAAGGTGGTGGTATAGCAGGAGCTTTTGAAAATCGTCAAACGGTAGTTAGATTACCTCATCTCGTTGGAACTATCACAAACCTAGATACGAGTGAAATGAATAGAACATTAGTATCAATTGAGAGTGAACTGAAAAGAAGACAAATAAAATTTAATCAAGTAAGAGATTTGCTCGGAGAGTCTACTATCGATATATATAAATATCAAAAATTATATCGTGAAGGGAAAATTACTGAACCGATTTCACATTTGTTTATTATTTCCGATGAATTTGCAGAATTAAAAAAACAACAACCAGAATTTATGAATCAATTAATATCGATTGCAAGAATTGGTCGTTCACTAGGAATTCATCTAATACTGGCTACACAAAAGCCTAGTGGAGTTGTAAATGATCAGATATGGAGTAATTCTAAATTTAAAATCTGCCTAAAGGTTCAAGACAGGTCTGATAGTATGGAGGTACTTAAAAAGCCTGATGCGGCAAGTATAAAAGAAGTGGGAAGATTTTATTTACAAGTTGGATACGATGAATATTTTGAGATCGGTCAATCTGGATGGGCTGGTGCTAAATATAATCCTACTGATTATGTTGTGGAAAAAATAGATGACTCTATAGATTTTGTCAATAATATAGGATATTCTATTAAAACAATTAATAATAATATGGATAATACTCAAGTTGAAAATTCTGGTGATCAGTTAACTAATATTGTAAGATATATTATAAATTTATCCCAGAAGAATAACATTGTAACTCAAAAATTATGGTTGGATAGTATACCAGAAAATATATATTTGTTTGATTTAATAAAAAAATATAATTATCAAAGTAAAGCATATTATATAAACCCTGTAATTGGAGAGTATGATATTCCTAATATGCAAAGTCAGCGCCTATTAACTATAGATTTAACTAATGGTGGAAATACACTGATTTATGGTATGACAGGTAGTGGTAAGGAAAATCTTTTGTTAACACTAATATATTCCGTTTCAATATGTAATACACCGCAGGAAGTTAATTTTTATATTTGTGATTTTGGATCTGAGAGTTTAAAAGTACTTAGAAAAATTCCTCATGTTGGTGACATTTTATTGATAGATGATTCTGAAAAACTAATTAAACTTTTTAATATAGTATCTTCAGAAATAGAAAGAAGAAAGGATCTATTTGCAGATTATTCTGGTAGTTATGTTGAATATATAAAATCAAGTGGTAATAAAGAACCACTTATGGTAATAGTTATCAATAATTATGAGGTCTTTACCGAAACATACAGTAGAATATCAGATCTTATTTATCCATTTATAAGAGATGGATATAAATATGGTGTAATATTTATAATAACTTCAATTACAATAAATTCAATTAGAAGTAGACTTGCTCAGAACTTTAATAATAAAATAGCGTTAAAGCTTCCTAATGATTCTGATTACCGTGAAGTTTTAAATTCTCCTAGAGGATTATATCCTGCTGATAAGTTTGGAAGAGGATTGGTTAAAATTGATAAAAACGCCTATGAATTTCAAACGGCATTTATTTGTGAAAAAGATAATATAAATGCTGAAATCAAAAATATAAGTGCAAAACTAATTGAAAAGTATAATAATTATAAAGCTCCTAAAATTCCTATTCTACCAAATATAGTAACTGTCGATATGATATTTAATGAGACAGAAGGAATTAATGGACTACCTTTAGGTATAGAAAAAGAAACATTGGAAACTTATATTTGGGATTTTCTTTTAAATCCTGTCACTTTGATAAGTGCAGTTGATATTGATCAGCATATATATTTCATGAATGCTATTTTAAGAGAATTAGCTATGACCAAAGATATAAAAATTAAAATAATTGATGTGATAAAGTATTTTAAATCAATATATTCAGGGATGTATTATTATTCTGATAATTTTGATATTCTTCTAAAAGAAATGCTTAGAGAACTTACAAATGAAAAATATAATAATTATAAAACAATTTACATTATAACTGGTATTGGTAAGTTAAAAGAAAAGCTGGATAATTCTGGAAAGGAATATTATACAAAGATATTTGATAACATAAATATTTATCAAAATAGTAGGTTTATATTTGTAGATAATCAAGATAGTTATAAAAATCTTCAGATTGAGCCATGGTATCGTTCTCATGTAGATAATACTTATGGAATTTGGTTGGGACAAGATGTCGGCATACAAAGTATTATTAATGTAAAAAATATTGATTTAAACGATAAGAAATTGTTATTTCCTTATATGGCCTTTGCTATATATAAGGGAAGATATATGATCTTGAAATATGTCGTTGAAGGAGTTAAAGTTAATAATGAAGAATAAGGTCTTAGTAAAAATAATTATTCCTGATATTGATGAGAGCTATGATGTGTTTATACCTATAAGTAAAAAGGTAGGAGAAGTTATAATTTTGATTGTTAAGGCTATAAATCAGATGAATCCTAACCAGACTTTGGCTAGCAATAAAATATTATATAATAGATATACAGGAAGAGATTATTCGCCAAATTTATTGATAAAGAATACTGATATAAGAAATGGAACAAATTTAATACTAATATAATAAATAGAACTTAGCATTTGTTTATGGAATAACAAAATAGGAGGAATTATGGATAATCAAACTGGAATTAATACGGAAGCAATACGAAAGCTGTGTTTGGATATTAATGATCATTCTGATAAAATTAAGAATATACTTAGTCAAATAAGTGATGTATGGGATGACGTAAAGCCATATTTAGTTGAAAATGGAATGATAGAGCTTGAAAATAAATTTTCTAGTTTGAAAGACTCGTTTGATGTGATATATGAAAACTTTACTTCATATATTGATGAATTTAATAATTTGTCTTTGAGGTATGAAAAGTTTGATAAGGATTTATCAAGACAAGTAAAAATGAATGCTGAAAATATTGAATGGAAGGAGGAATAAAATGCCAACAATTAGTGATTTAGGATATGGTACTTCAAGAGAAGGTGTTACTGTATTACTAGAAGACATTAAAAGTAATCTTATTACTACGGTAGCAGAAAATGCAGCGGATATATCTAAAATAGAAGCAGCCTGCAATGAAAACTGGGTAGGTCATTCAAAAGATGTTTTTCTAAATAATTTAAGAAAAGATGTGACAGTACTACAAGATGGATTAAATCAAATGTATAATGCATTGGTTACTGAAATTAATGCTGCTTCTGCAGCAATAATGGACTTCGATCAAAAATTAATTAGTGAAAATTAAAATAGGAGGGATAAAAAATGGCAATAAGCGGAGGAACATATAGAGTAAACAGTGATTTGCAACAGTCATTTAGGACAAATATGGAAACACAGAATGCAACTGTAAATAGTGTAATAAGCAGTTATACTGGTTCAGCAGATAATGGTGGAGAAAGCTTTTTTTCTAAAACATTCGGTATGGCTTCATCATTAACCTATGAAACAGTAGGTATTACTCCAGAAATGTTAAGTAAAATAACTACTGCTATAGATGAATATGTCAGTAATTTGAATGCTTCTTTGGATGCAATGCCAACGGCAGTAGATTATACAAAAGCGTTTAAGGGTGAAGGTGTTACTAAAGCAGTTGAGAATTTTGTTACTTCTGTAAAGGAGATTTGTCAATCATATATCATTAGTTTGCAACAAACTGAGCAACAAATTATCGATTCAGTAAATAGTCATTATAGTGCTAGCGATGCTGACTTATCCGGACAATTAAACAGTGATGCAGCAAATATTCATGGAAATGCATAGTATGGATAGCTGAACGAAATGAGCACTATCGACGCTTTGTTAAAGAAAAGGAAACAGTATTATAGTTTACTTGATAGGGTAGAAATGACTAAAAAGAATATCGATGACTCAATTACTTATATAACATATGGTATAGACTCATATCAAAAATCTTATACTGTCGATGGAAAAATAGCTGATGCTGATATTATGTCTAGTGTTAAAGATAATTTATCTAATATAAGTGATAGACTTTCAGTAAATATTGAAAAAATTAATTATGAATTATCAAGTCTAGGCAAACAAATAGATAGGTATTATGAAGATGCTGCAACGCTTACTGCTTTAGCATCTTCAAAATCTGGACAAGAATCTAAAGATAATGCTAAAGGAAATGAAAATACTAATAAATCTATTAATACGATAAATAATAATTCAAATAGTTCAAATTTGCCTAATAAAAAACCGTTTAGAAAGGAACAACTAAATTGATAGTTAATTTGAATACTGATACAAAAAAGTTAAAAGAAGCTGGTACAAATATAGTTGATTTATCATTTGAACTTTTAGATGTAATAAATAGTTTTTATGATAGAATTGGTAATATTCCTACTAAAACAAGAGAATGGGTTGGAAAAGAGTCTTTATCTTACACAAAGTTATGTATAAGTGAAAAAGATGAATACGTAAAATTTATTAATTCATTAAAACTTGTTGGTGAGAATTTGATTTTGTTTTCAAATGATTTGGAAAATAGAATCAATGCAGTAGAGGAGGAATTATGTCAAAAATAGTTTATAGCTCTTCAAATATGTTAAATTATACGGAAAGTCATATAAAAAACTGTATTGATTCAATGCAGAAAGCAATTGCTAATTCTCAGGATATAATTGAACCATCAAGTTATGAAGATATGGAATATTTAAAGTCTTTGTCATCAAAAATTAAAGAAGAATCTGATAGACTAAATAAATTAAATAATTGGCTTGATGATAATAATAGTAAATATGGCATTATTGTAAGGGATATTGTTAATAATATAAAAAATATTGATACAATAGTGATAAACAAAAGAATAGGATATATTTCTCACAAATAATAAAAATGTTATTCCATAAATAAATGCTAGGTTCAAAAAATGAAAATAATTTTATTATATTTTATCTATAATATAAGTATTAAAGAAGTGTTTGATCTTTAACTATACTTAATATAAAACAAAAAAAGCTGTAAATGCAATGTTATTAACTTAAGTTTTAAAAGAGATAGAAATTTAAATTTCTATCTCTTTTTGGTATAATTAAATTATAA
>CALVHX010000026.1 GCA_944329195.1 uncultured Bacilli bacterium
AAAAAGAGAATTGTTTAAGCAATACCTAATTCTCTAGTTTTTAATATGTTCTTTGAAAATTTACGAATTGAAGAAAATTTTTTTCTACTTTCCCAAAAATGACTTAAAAAATATAAACAAAAAGAAAATAATACTATATTAAGAGATAGATAGAGTCCTATAAACATTAACTTTTAAAAAGTACAAATCTTTCAATCTAAATTATAACTTCATTTTCTAATTTCAAAAACAGAAGAAACTACTATTGACTAATTAAATATTAATATTATCTCGAGAAAAGTAATAAGCTTATTTTAACATATTAACGCAAAAAGAATATCAACATTCTATGTTAATATTCCTATTTATTTTCTAATTTTCCTAATTCTTCAGCCAATACAGCATTAGTAACACCAGGATTTACTTTGCCAGAAGTTTTCTTCATAATAAGTCCCATAATAAAGCCACTAACGTTCTTACCATTTATATAATCACCTACTATTTTAGGGTTTTCATCAAGAACAACCCTTATAATTTTTCTAATTTCTTCCTTATCACTAATTTGACTACCCATAGATTTAGCAACTTCTAAGATATTTTTGTTTTCTTCTAAAGCTATACTAAAAATATCTTTAACTTGTTTATTAGAAATCTCACCTGATGTCATCTTCTTAATAATTTCACTAAAATCACTACTACTAATATTAAGATCTTTTACAAGTTTATTATTTTTATTTAGATATCCAAGTAGAAAACCAACTACAATATTAGAAACATCCTTTGGATTACAACCATAACTTACAATATCTTCAAAATAGTCAGATAAATTCTTATCTCTTGCCAAAGTAGAAGCAAAAGAAGTACTTATACCATAATCGTTAATATATTTCATTTTTCTTTCATACTCCAAAACAGGCATATTATTCTTTATATCATCAATAAACATCTTTGTAATCTTTATTTCCGGGATATTGGGTTCTCTATAATATTTATAATCAATTGCATCGACTTTTCCCCTCATAAAAACTGTCTTTTTATTAATCTCATCATATCTTCTAGTTTCCTGTTCAATCACACCACCAGTTTCTAATATCTCCTCTTGCCTTTTAATTTCCACTTCAATCACTTCTTTAACAGTAGCAAATGAATTAATCCCCTTTATTTCAACTCTCGTACCAAGTTTATCATCGTCTTCTTTTTTCAGAGAAACATTAACATCCACTCTAATTTGCCCCATATCCGCTCTAGCATCGCTAACATCTAAATACAGAAATATATTTCTAAGCGCTTCTAAATAAGCTATTGCCTCTTTGGAAGAATTAATGCAAGGATCAGATACTGTCTCTAAAAGAGGAACACCCGCTCTATTATAATCTATCAAAGAATAATTACCAAAAGAATCTATATTTGCAGTATCTTCTTCCAAATGAGTATCTTGAATAGTAATCTTTTTTTCTTCGCCATCACTATTTATCATCACATACCCACCAACACCAATTGGATTATTAAACTGTGTAATTTGATACCCCTTAGGAAGATCAGGATAATAATAATTCTTTCTATCAAATGACAGTTTTTTAGGTATCTTACAGTTTAAAGCTAATGCAACCATTAAAGATTTTCTAACAGCTTCTCTATTGACAACAGGAAGAATGCCCGGATAACCGATATCTACTACTGATAGATTACTGTTAACATCTCCTTCACCGTTCTTACTAGAACTAAAATTTTTACTATTACTTTTTAATTCACAGTGAACCTCTAATCCTATTACTGGTATATACCTATTCATTATTTTTCACCAATCCTCTATAACCTAGAACTTCTTCTAATTTATTAGCCATATTCAGTACCAGAGCATCTTCTCTTACTCTACCTGTAATATTAATACTAACAGGCATATCGTTGACAAAACCACTAGGGATTGATATGCTAGGAAACCCACCGAAGTTACCAATAACCATATGATTACCCAAAATCAAATATTCATCTGATAATTTATCACTTGCCATATCAAAATAAGGTGCTACTTCCCCAGTTGCGGGCATAATAAGACCATCATACTTTTTAAACAGTTCATTCATCCTATCGACAACAAGCCTTCTTACTCTACCAGCATTTAAAAACAACTTTTCTTGATTCTCTTTTTGTAAAATATAACTTCCTAAGACAAATCTTCGCTTAATGAGTTCAGAAAAGCCTTCTGTTCTTGTCTTCATCATAATATCATTTACACTTTTACCACTAATTCTATTGCCAAATGGAATACCTGTCAAATTAGAGTTATTTGATGTTGCCTCTGCACAAGATATGCACATATAAGCAGGATATATAGCCTCTAGTAAATCCTTTCTAAAACTTACTTCCTCAACCGTCATACCAAGACTTTTACATTTATTAACAACTTCTCTAAAATTTTCTATAATCTTTTTTAGCTCTTCACTTTTGCTTTCTATATCGATAGCTTCTTTAATATAAAACAGTTTTTTCCCGCAAACAGAATCATCTATTCTACTAACGTACTTTCCATCATCATCAATTAAGCTAGTCATATCTTTATCATCGTGCCCTTTTATAATGTCCATAACATAACTAACATCTTTAACACTTCTAGCAAAAACTCCGACATGATCAAGACTCGAAGCAAATGCAAATAAACCATAACGAGAAACTCTACCGTAAGTAGGCTTATAACCTACAACACCACCATAAGCAGCAGGCTTTCTAATAGAATCACCAGTATCACTTCCAATACTAAAGGGAACAATACCAAGCGCTACAGCAGCGGCACTACCAGAAGAACTACCACCTATCATTCTTTTCTTATCCCAAGGGTTTCTAACTATCCCCGTATGCCCAGTAGTTCCAGTACCACCCATAGCCAGCTCATCAAGAGTAGTCTTACCAATCAAAACAGCACCAGACTCCTTTAATTTTTTATATACAGTAGCATCATATAGCGGTATATAATCCCTTAAAATATTTGAAGAAGCTGTCGTAAGTATTCCTTTTGTTGAAATATTATCCTTAAGAGCATAAGGTATTCCACTTATAATACTATCGCCTTTCGACTCTTCTTTCTTATCTAAAATAGTAACAAAACAGTTATAGTCATCTTGATACTTTCTAGCCTTAAAAACAGCATCTTCAAAAAGATCATCGCTAGTTATATTGCCACTATCTAAATTACTTCTAATTTCATCAATCAATCTATCCGTCATCTATTCCACCACCTTCGGAACCTTAACCATATTTTCCTCATAATCGTCTACATTTACTTTCATGTCTTCAAAAGTAATTTCATTACTTGAAACATCATCTCTCAAATAACTATCATCAAGATCCATCTCAAACGGAAAAGTCATCGGTTGAACTCCTTTAATATCACTAATATTGCCAATCAAATCCATCTGTCTTAAAATGACATCAAATTCCTTTTCTAAAGTCATATATTCTTCTTCTTTCATTTCAAACATAAGCTTTTTAGCTAACTCTTCCAATTTATCTCTCGTAATCATATATCCTCCTAAAACACTATTATTATAACATCAATAAAGCAAAAGGTAAAACAATTTTTTTCTCCATAGACCGCTGAGTTTCCATTTCCATAACGTATAAAATCGCTTATCTGTTTTTTTATTAAATTTCTAATAGGAGATGTTAATTTATAAAGTCACTACTAATACTAATATTAATATTAATATTAATATATTAGCGGGCCTAAAATAAAAATATAAAGAATATTTCAAAAAAATATCCAGTAACTTATAAGCTTATGACCTTTTTCTTTTTAGTACCAAAATTTCTTTATAACAATTATCAGTGAACATACCATATAAATCAAATATTTTCCAATAAATAGCTAGAAAAAATTAACAAATAAGCAACGAGAAATCAGATAATATTTGTACAATAAATGGTAATAATATTACCAGTTTATTACAAACAAATATTTATTTATTATAATAAAACTAGTTTTTTGGAGGGAAGTATGAAGTTAGGAGAAAAAATAAAGTTGTTAAGAAAGAACAAGAAAATATCTCAAGAGGAACTTTCTAACATGTTAAACATCAATCGAAATTTTCTATCACGCATAGAAACTGGTAAATCTGAACCAACTTCATCAATACTAAAAAAGATTGCAGTAATATTCAATGTCGACTTAAATTCTCTTTTAGAGGTAGATGAAGGACAAACCAAAGGTGAAGATAAAATCAAATATATTATGACAAATTGTAAATATCTACATGAAAAAGATTTAGACTTTATTGTTAGAATCATTTCTGTAATGAGAGAAGAATATGTCAAAATAAATACAAAAACAAACTAAAAGGATGAAAAAAATCTTCCTTTTTTTATATAATTTAATATGGATAACAATAAGGAGAGACTGCTAAAGCAAGTAAATTTAGACATAATTTTTTTCTTTCTACTAATAATACAAAGCATGACGTCTTTTTATATTATTACAGAGAAAAAGAAAAGCATTTTAAATATAAATTCTTTAGATAACGACAGTGCTAATACTATATATAAGCGTAATAGAAAACTAAATACCATTATTTGCCTCTATTTCTTTTTAAATGCGTACTATAGTTATCAAAACGCTAATACCGAAGAAGAAAAAAAGCAAAGCAAGCTCTTACTCGCAGCAACATTCTTTATTTTAATAGGAAGCCTTTTATATTTACCATTAGGAAATAGTAATCTAATAATTGAAAATTAGTATAATTAAAGACTAAAACTAACATAATATAAAAAGAAAGGAATGATAATATGTTACCAAGATACTATCTAAATGACTACTTTACCCTACTGGATCCTCCTTTTTCTAAAGAAAGAGAGTTTATGAAGACAGATATTAGAGAATATCAAAACAAATATATCATGGAAATTGACCTTCCTGGAATTAAAAAAGAAGAAATAACAATCAACTACGAGAATGGCTATTTGACAATCAAAGCTATCAAAAATACCGACCTAAAACCAGAAGTGTACGTAAGAAGAGAAAGATTCTACGGAGAAATAAAAAGAAGTTTTTATATCGGAGAAAAAAAAGAAAGTGACATCAAAGCCAATTTTGAAAACGGTATATTAACAATAGCATTTCCGAAAGAAGAAACATTAAAAAAAGATATTCAAAATATTGAGATAAAATAAAATATTAACACTCTTGTTGATATTTTTTTTATATGCTATAATTTAGAAAAAGAGGTGAAATCATGACAACAAGTAACTGGCAAGACTACGAATGCTTAAAAACAGGAAATGGAGAAAAATTAGAGCGTTGGGGAAAATATATCTTAAGTAGACCAGATCCACAGATAATCTGGAATAAACAAAACATAGAAAAGTGGGATAAGTACGATGCCCACTACCACAGAAGTAATTCCGGAGGAGGATTTTGGGAATTTAAAAACAAAATACCAAATAACTGGACTATAAAATACAAAGATCTGACATTTAAAGTATCTCCAACTAACTTTAAACATACGGGAATTTTTCCAGAGCAAGCATCGAACTGGGACTTTATTGAAGACAGAATAAAAAAATATATGCAAACCAATAGCGAAATGCGTATCCTAAACTTATTTGCATACACAGGCTGTGCGACTATGGTCGCTTCACTAGCAGGAGCTACCGAAGTAGTTCATGTCGACGCCTCTAGAGGTATGAATGAATGGGCCAAAGAAAATATGATTCTCTCTCATTTAGAGAACAATAAAATTAGATTTATAACTGATGATGTCATCAAATTTCTCGAAAAAGAAAAAAGAAGAGGAAGAAAATATCAAGGTATCATTATGGATCCACCAAGTTATGGAAGAGGGCCAAATAAAGAAGTATGGAAATTCGAAAATGACTTTTCTACTCTATTACAAAAAGCTAAAGAAGTACTAGATGAAAACTTTTCGTTCTTACTAATAAGTAGTTATACAACAGGAATAAGTCACTTGTCACTCCAAAATATACTAAAACTAGAATTTGCTAATCAAAATATTGAAACAGGAGAAAACACTATACCAGTTACTGAAAACAATTTAATTTTGCCATGTGGAGTCTATGCGAGAGTTACCAAAAATTAACATCATTTACGAAGACAATCATCTACTAGTAGTAGAAAAGCCAATAAATGTACCTGTCCAAGCAGATTCTAGTAAAGACATAGATATGATTACCATTCTAAAAAAATACCGCAAAGAAAAAGAAAATAAAAAAGGAGATGCCTTTATTGGCCTAGTTCATAGGCTCGATAGACCGGTAGGAGGAATTATGGTCTTCGCTAAAACATCAAAGGCAGCTTCTCGCCTAAGCAAGCAAATAAAAGAAGGAACTTTTCATAAAATATACTTAGCTGTTATTGAAGGAAAATTACCAGTAAGAGGAGAATTTGAAGACTATCTAGTAAAAGATAAAGACAAAAATACTAGCTATACAACCACTAAGGATAAAGGTAAATATGCCAAACTAGAGTATGAAACAGTAGATACTAAAGATAATTTAACACTAGTTAGAATAAATTTAATAACAGGACGTTCACATCAAATTAGAGTGCAGTTTTCCACTAGAAACCATCCATTGGTAGGAGACGCAAAATACGGACATAATCCCCATAACATAAACATCGCCCTATTTGCCTTTTCTATTACTTTCAACCACCCAATAACAAATAAAAAAGTATCATTTATTTTAGATAAACCACAAAGATACCCATTTAATATATTTAAATAGGCGTCTTTTAATATTAGAAATAAATCATGGCACAAATTATTTCTAATATTAAAAAACAATGATATAATTAATTAGAACTATTTTTTCACATATTTAAACCACATTTACTTAATATAATATAACTTACGAGGAGGATATTATGAAAATTTACAATTCATTAACAAAAAAAATAGAAGATTTCCATCCAATCGAAGAAGGAAAAGTAACCATGTATGTATGTGGGCCTACTGTGTACAATTATGTACATATCGGAAACATGAGGCCAGTAATTACTTTTGACATGGTTTATAAGTATTTTAAATATTTAGGATATAAAGTTACTTATGCCTCTAATTTCACCGATGTTAATCCTAAAATTATCAAGGCAGCAGAAGAGCTTAAAATAACTGAAAGAGAAGTTGCGGATCGTTTTATTAAAGCTTATTTAGAAGATCTGAAAAACTATAACTGCTCTGAAATAGATAAAAGACCAAGAGTCATAGAATGTCTAGATGATATTTTTAGTTTTATAAAAAAATTAATAGAGAAAGATTATGCATACGCTGTCGACGGAAATGTATATTTTAGAGTATCTAAAATAAAAGATTACGGCATCTTATCCAAACAAGAAACAAGCGATTTAATATCCGGCTCTCGTATAGAAATAGATGATAGAAAAGAAAATCCACTAGACTTTGCATTGTGGAGAAAAACAGACAAAGGAGAACAATTCGATAGTCCATGGGGAAAAGGAATCCCAGGATGGCATACCGAATGCGTCGTAATGATAAATAAAATCTTTGGTCCTAAAATAGACATACACGCTGGCGGAGTAGACTTAAAATTTCCTCATCATGAAAACGAAATAGCCCAAAGTATAGCTTTAAATAACAACTATATAGCAAACTATTGGATGCATAATGGTCACATCAACATAAACAATGAAAAAATGAGTAAAAGCTTAGGAAACTTTATTCTAGCTAAAGATTTCATAAAAGAACATAATGCTAACGAAATAAAGCTTGCATTTTTAAGCACCCACTACAGACAACCGCTTAATTTAAGCAATAAAATTCTTGAAGAAGGAAAAAGTATAAACAATAAAATAATAGCCGCTCTAAAAAGCGCCAACCTAGAGTTAAATATAAATAATGATGGTCACATCTATACTAAAGAAAAAGATATATTATTTGAAAAGTATATGAACGATGACTTTAATACACCAAATGTTATAACATTACTTCTATCTCTAGTTAAAGAATTAAATCAAGAAATAAGAAATAATGGAAAAGAAATTTTACCATTAACAAACAAAATATTAACTATAACAAACATATTAGGTTTAACATACCCAATGCCAAAATTTACAGAAAAGCAAAAAGAAATATATAAAGAATGGGAAAACGCAAGAAAAAATAAAGATTACGAAAAAGCAGATATATATCGCCAAAAATTAATCGAAGAAAACATCTTATAAGGAAGGAACAAAATGGAAAATTATTATCTAACAAACTATAGTTTAATTATAATTGCAATGCTTATTACGACAATTGCTCAAATTTGGGTATCTTCTTCTTACAAAAAGTATAAGAAAATTCTTGGAAGTAAAGACCTGACAGGATATGAAACCGCTAGAAAAATTTTAGATCAAAACAGTTTAAACGATGTTTTAGTTTTAGAGACAAATGGAAACTTAACCGACCACTACGATCCAAGGAAAAAAGTCGTAAAATTATCGACCGACATCTATAACGGGTCAAGTATTGCCTCTCTTGCAGTAGCGGCTCACGAATGCGGCCATGCTATTCAAGATAAAAATAAATACTTACCAATGCGTATAAGAAGCTCTCTTGTCCCTGTTGTAAACCTATGTACAAGAATGGGATATTTGGCAATTGTATTAGGCTTTATTTTTTCAAATACCTTAATTCAGGTTGGAATCATCTTACTACTTAGTATGCTATTGTTTCAACTAATCACTTTACCAGTTGAAATTAATGCTTCAAAAAGAGCACTAAAACAGTTAGAAGCTCTAAACCTTGTCGATAAAGAAGACAAAAGATCCGCCAGAAAGATGCTTTCTGCCGCTGCTTTTACCTATATTGCTTCACTATTAAGTACTCTTTTAGAAATATTTCGCTACGTTTTAATATTTTCATCGAGGGATGACCAATAGAGCATCTCTTCTTTTTGTAAATAAGAATGTAAACTTACAAAATTAAGTTTACTTAGAGAAGTTATTATGTTAATATCTAATTCAACGAGGAGTTATAATGAAAAAAAGAAAAAAGAAAAAATTAAGTTTTACAAAAATATACACACTATTTTTTATATTAATAACTATAATTTTTATAGTATTTCTAAAAATAGTTAATATTGTACCAACAGCCTATTTCATAATTATATTACTTATCACTTTTGCATTATTCTTACTAGTCATTTTAATGCTAAAGAAAAAAAGAAAAATAGGATATATTTTATCAATATTAATAATAATAATTTATTCAGTCATAACGTATTATTTGGGAATAACAATGAATTTTTTCTCTTCCCTTACAAGCATCCATTATACTGAAAAAAACTATTTAGTAATCGTTTTAAATAATGAAAAATATAATAACATAAAAGATTTAAATAACAAAAGCATAGCATATATCAATAAAATAGATGTGACACTAGATAAAGCTTTAGATAAATTAAATAAAAAAGTACAAATAAAAAATATAGAATATAGTGATTACAATACACTATTTACCGATTTAGAAAGCGAAAAAATAGAATCAATTTTTATTGAAGAGGCCTACTATAACATAAAAAAAGAGGAAGAGTCCACTGAAAACTATAAAATAATCGACACTATTAAGATAAGAAGTTTAACCAGCAACAATCTAACAAAATCTGTCGACATTACCAAAGATCCATTTACAATATACATAAGTGGCATAGACACATATGGAAGCATTGAAACCGTATCTCGAAGTGATGTAAATATACTGATGACAATAAATCCCATAACTAAACAAGTACTATTAACGTCAATACCTAGAGATTATTACGTACAATTATCTGGAACTACTGGGTACAAAGATAAGCTGACTCATGCTGGAAACTACGGAATAGATATGTCGATAAATACCATAGAAGAACTATTAGATATAGATATAAATTACTATATAAGAGTTAATTTTTCAACACTAGAAAAAATAATAGATGCCCTAGATGGCGTTGATGTATACTCTAGATATTCATTTGTATCATATATAGATAATTATATGTTCTATGAAGGATATAATCACATGAACGGAAAACAAGCTCTAGCATTTTCAAGAGAAAGAAAGAGTCTTCCAAATGGCGATATTGATAGAGGAAAAAACCAACAAGCAGTAATCGAAGCCATTATCAGAAAAATAACAAGTAAAGATATTATATACAAGTATACCAAAATATTAAACTCATTAAGAGGAACATTCCAAACAAATATATCAGATGACGACATTACTAAAATGGTTAAAAAAGAACTAGAAAATATAGGAGGATGGACAATCACAAGTATTAGCCTAGAAGGAACAAGTGAATATAATTACACATATTCCTATAATGGTCAAAAACTATATGTATTAGTTCCAGATCAAGATAGTATAAATGAAACAGTAGATTTAATAAAATCAGTAATCAACGGAAATAAACTTGAAAAAAGCTATGATGATAATCCTAGTAACATTAAAAATCCAAATAAAGTAGAAATTGAGATTCCAAAAGAAGAAGAAAATAATGAAGACATAGAAGAAGAAGATACTAATGATGATATTTCCAATAACGAAAATGAAAATAACAGTGATCCACTGGAAGACTTATTACCAGAAGATAATAATGAAAACGCAGAAAATGACAACACTGACACTGAAGAAGAAATCGATAGTAATATTCAAGACTTACTTCCTAATAGCGACACATAAACAAAATTTGCTTTTTCTTTCATCATATGATACAATTTAAACGGGTGAGATTATGAAAATTAATACCATAGAATTAATAATATCGGCAGTTAGAGAAAGCCAATACCCAAATGATAATAAAAAAGAATTCCTATTAATAGGAAGAAGTAATGTTGGAAAAAGTAGTTTTATCAACACGATAATCAACCGAAAAAACTTTGCAAGAACATCTGCCACGCCAGGTAAGACACAGACTCTAAACTTTTATAAAATTAATGACACTTTCTATTTAGTTGATGCACCAGGATATGGTTTCGCCAAAGTAAGAAAATCCTTAAAAAAGAAATTTGGACTTATTATCGAAAACTATTTAAAATCCAGAAATAATTTACAGAGAGTATTTTTACTTATAGATTTTAGACACAAACCAACTGAAGATGATGTTCTCATGTATAACTATTTAAAATACTATAATATTCCAGTAACAATTATCTGTACAAAAGTTGACAAAGTAAAAAAAGCAAATCATCAAAAAAATAAAAATATCATTCTTAAGGAATTAAAGATCGAAGATGATCAGAATATAATATTATTTTCAACAATTACAAAAATTGGAAAAAATGAAGTATATGAGGAAATAGAGAAATATTTAAATTAACGTTTCCTTTTTTTTATTTTCACATACATTACTATGGAAGTGGAAATATGATTATAAACCAAATTGAGAATACTAACAACTATTTAATAAGATTAATCCATCAAAACATAAACATTTATGATTCACAAGATTTAAAACAGGTAACAAAAAAAATATTTGAAAAAATAAATAAAAGAAAAAAATTAACTAATCACATAAAGCTAGAATTTTATTATGATGACAATTACGGGACAATAATTATTTTAAACAGTGATGAAAAATACATATCAAGAAAAGATGACGAAATAGAAGTAAAAATAACCATTCATATAGATACACCATTTCTATATAAAATAGATTATTTTGATATTAAGAATAACATTTCAAGCATCGAAAATATCTACTACTACAAGGAGAACTTTTATATGGAGCTTAAAGATACAATTGAGAAAAAAAACTATTTAAAAATATTGGAGCTATCAGAAATAGTATATGAAGATTCATACAATATAATAAACGAAGGAATTAAAATAAAAATATAGTATTTTTTCTTTTTTTTTGTTATAATACTTATCGAAAGAGGTGAAGCCATGAAAATACCTACTGTCGCAATTGTTGGAAGACCAAATGTCGGGAAATCAACAGTCTTTAATAAACTAATTGGAAAAAAAGTATCAATTATCGAAGATACTCCCGGAGTCACAAGAGACCGTATTTATGGAACAGTAACCTATAACAATTACAAATTTCATTTAATTGACACAGGCGGAATAGATGTAAGTAATGTAGATTTTAACGATGAAATAACTATCCAAGCAAATATCGCTATAGAGGAAGCTGACACAATAATCTTTATAGTTGATGGCTTAGAAGAATTAAATCAAAATGACTTTGTAATAAGAGATATTTTAAGAAAATCAGGTAAAAAAGTTATAGTAGCTGTAAATAAATTAGATAACGTGAAAAGAGAAGAAAACATTTATAACTACTATGAACTAGGCTTTGAGATAGTACTACCTATAAGTGGAGAACACTCTTTAGGACTAACGGATCTTTTAAATGAGATAGTAAAAGATTTACCTGAAATTACAGAAGAACAAGAAGAAGAGGAAAAAATAAAATTTTGTTTAATTGGAAGACCGAACGTAGGTAAAAGTAGTCTCGTAAATGCCCTATTAAACGAAGAAAAAGTAATAGTATCTCCAGTAGCAGGAACAACTAGAGATGCCGTCGACATAGAGTTTACATTTAATAAGAAAAAATATGTAGCAATCGATACAGCCGGTATTAGAAAAAGTGGCAAAATAACCGAAAAAATAGAAAAATATTCTGTCTTAAGAGCAATGAAAGCAATTGAAAGAAGCAATGTTTGCCTTTTAGTAATAAACGCTGAAGAAGGAATAATAGAGCAAGATAAACACATCGCAAGTTACGCACTAGAAGAAGGAAAGGCCATTGTTATTGTAGTAAACAAATGGGATACTGTAAATAATAAAAATGACATAAGCACATTTACTAAATTAGTAAGAGCAGAATTTAAGTTCTTATCCTTTGCTCCAATAACCTTCGTATCTGCCCTTACAAAGAAAAGAATTTTTACAATCATGCCAGAAATAGATAAAGTATATGAAAACTGGAATAAACAAATAAAAACAAATTTACTAAACGAAGTAATAAGAGAATCAATTCTACTAAAAGCACCGCCATCATATAAAGGTAAAAGATTAAAAGTATCCTTTACTACACAAACAGGAACAAAACCTCCAAAGTTTACACTATTTGTAAATAGTAATAAGCTAATACATTTTTCATATGAAAGATATTTAGAAAACAAATTAAGAGAGAACTTTAATCTGGAAGGAACACCAATTATATTGGAATACAAAAATAAAAATGATTAATTAACCCTATTTAACCTTTTAACATATATTATGTTAGGAGGTTTTTTTATGAATTTTTCTGATAATTTTTTCAAAAAAGTCGAAAAGAAAACAAACGTTGATAAAAATACAATTATTTCATTAGCAAATAAATTACAGGCAGGTAATATGAAAGACGAAAACACTCTCAAGGAAGTAATAAGTGATTTAGCCAAAATGACAGGTAGAGAGGTATCTAAAGAAAAAGAGCAAAAAATCATAGATACAATTCTTAATGATAATGTTCCGAAAAATTTAGATAAATTTTTAGATAAATGAATAATATTACCATTGGCATAATTGCTAGAGATGAAAAAATAAATGATACTAGTATGCAAATAATAACTAAAAACAACTTAAAATATTTAAATAACAAATGCAACTATATTGGTATATTAAATTACGATAATTCTTATATAGACACTAATATATTAAATAAAGTCGATGGAATAATATTTCAAGGAGGAAGTGAAATCCATCCATATCATTTTCAAATTTTAGATTATGCTGTAAAAAACAATATTCCAACTTTGGGAATATGCATGGGCCATCAAATAATAGGACTATATAGTATTGGAAGCACAGATGAAAACGACTTAATCAAGGTAGACAATCATTATAGTAAGACAAAGCAACATATAATAAAGACAAAAAAAGATAGCATTTTAAACAAGGTTTTAGGTAATACTAATAAAGTTAACACTAGGCATCTATTTGCTTTAGAGAAGGTAGAAGGCCCTTTTAAAATCACAGCACTATCAGAAGATAATGTCATCGAGGGAATAGAATATGTCGATAATAATCATTTCATAATAGGAGTACAATTCCATCCAGAGGACTTAACAAATACAGAAGGGTTATATAATTACTTTATTAAAGAAATACTAAAAAGAAAGACATTAACAAGTAATAAACATTAAATTAATATCAAAAAATAATATTTTAACATATCTTTTTTCACATATTTATAAAATTAAAACATAATATTTAGTGATAAAAAGAAAAGAGGTATGTTAATGGAAAAAATAGAAGTTATAAAAAATATCGGTAAAAGATCAGGTGGAGATATATATCTAGGTGTTGTAGGAGCAGTTCGTACAGGCAAATCCACATTCATAAGAAAATTTATGGAAAATTTAGTCATTCCTAATATAACTGATGAATACGAAAGAAAAAGATGTTTAGATGAACTCCCACAAGCCGCGGCAGGCAAGACAATAATGACAACAGAGCCAAAGTTTGTTCCAGCAACAGCGGCCAAAATACAAATAGAAGATTTCACTGCAAATATTAGAATGATAGATTGCGTTGGTTATGTAATACCAGCCGCCAAAGGATACGAAGATGAAAATGGACCAAGACTTGTCATGACACCATGGTATTCTGAACCAATTCCTTTTGTTGAAGCGGCAGAAATTGGAACTGAAAAAGTAATTAAAGACCATTCCACAATTGGTATAGTTGTAACAACAGATGGTTCAATAGGAGATATTCCAAGAAATGAATATTTAGAGGCAGAAAAAACTGTCATCGAAGAACTTTCTTCATTAGGAAAACCATATATTGTACTTTTAAACTCCGCTCACCCTATGCTACCCGATACAGAAAAACTAGCAGAATCACTAAAAGAACAATATAAGGTCCCAGTAATGCCAATAAGCATTGAAGCGATGCAAGAAAGAGATATGTATAATATTTTGAAAGAAGCACTATACGAATTTCCTATCGAACAAATTAAAGTAAACATGCCAGAATGGATCGCCATATTAAATCCTGATCACTATTTAAAAAAAGAATACATAACTAAAATAAAAGAATCCGTTATCGAAGTAAATAAATTGAGAGACATCGACAAAATAACCAATTATTTTACTGATTCACAATACATAGATAAAGCATATATATCCGAAGTAGATTCATCAACTGGTGAAGTAACAATCAATTTAGAAGCCCCTTCCTCATTGTATAGTCAAATTCTAAATGACATAATCGGCGTATCAGTAACCTCCAAAGCAGATCTATTATCACTCTTCCAAGAATATAACACTGCAAAAAAAGAATATGATCAAATAAAATCCGCTCTAAAGATGGTAAAACAGACAGGATACGGAATTGCTTCACCTACACTAGACGATATGAAACTAGATCCACCAGAAATAATCAAGCAAGGCTCACGATATGGCATAAAATTAAAAGCCAAGGCAGCATCAATTCATATGATAAAAGTCGACGTAGAAAGTACATTTGAGCCAATTATTGGTAGTGAACTTCAAAGTAAAGAACTAATCAATTATTTGACAAAAAATAATGAAAACACAGATATCTGGAAAAGTGAAATTTTTGGAAGAAGTTTAGATGTTATTGTACAAGAAGGAATACAAGCAAAACTATCAATGATGCCAGACAACGTGAGATTTAAACTATGCCAAACACTAACTAAAATAATTAATAAAGGCTCTTCAAATATGATTGCTATAGTATTATAAAAAGGCTTAATCTTAAGCCTTTTCTTCAACTTTATTAATAATTTTATTTCTTTTGATTCTGTCATTTACAAACTGCGTAAGAAGGGCATAGAAAAGTGAACATAAAGGAGTTGCAATAAACATTCCAAGAATTCCCCCTATACTAGCACCTACTGTCACTGCAAGTAATACCCACATACCTGGAAGTCCAATAGATTTTCCGACAACTCTAGGATAAATCAAATTATTTTCTATCTGTTGTAAAATAACAATGAATATAATAAACATTATCGCTTTAAAAGGACTAACTATACAAATAAGAAATGCACCAAAAATAGTACCTATAAAAGCTCCAAACACGGGAATTAATGCTGTAAAACCAATTAATACAGATATAGTAGCAGCATAAGGAAGTCTAAATATCAACATTCCAATAAAACACAGACATCCAAATATCAAAGCTTCCAAACACTGCCCTGTAACAAAATTAGAAAATGTCTTATTTGCCATAGTGGCAACACTTTTAATCTTGTAAATAATTCTAGGTTTTAAATAAGCATCCATAAGTTTGTTAATCTGCCTAGTAAGAGTCTCTTTTTGAGCAAGCATATATATTGCAAAAACAATAGTTATAACTCCTTTACTCACAACTTCAAAGACAGAAGTAGCAACTTCAGTAGTTACTGTTATTACATCTTTTGAGTTATCTTTAATATAATCTGTAATGATTTTACTAAAATTATCTAAATATTCTGATACTTTATTAATATTATCCTCATCAACATCAAATCTATTTAAAATATCAATAATATCTTCCTTATATTCTGGTAAACTTTCAGTAAGCAATGATACAGAATTTTTAAGTTGAGGTATCAATAAATTCATAATAAAGGCTATCATTAGTATAACTAAAACCAAACTAATGGTAATGCTGATAGGCCTTTTTATTTTACTCCAAAATTTACCATTCTTAACTTTACCAAATACTTTTCTTTCAATAAAGTTTACAAGAACATTTAGAGCGAAAGCTAAAATAATTCCCAATAAAAAAGGAGAAAAAATATTTACAATATTTTGAATAAATTTAAGTATACTCTCAAAATTAACCAAAGCAAAAATGATAAGTGCAACATAAGTTATAATAAAAATAATATCTTTCCTTGTCTTATATTTCATAATACCTCCAAAACTTGAGATAATTATAACACAATAAACATAAAAAAGCAAAAATTTAAATCTTCTTAATACTATTATTAAACCATTCAACAAAATTATGTACAATTCTATTAAATATTGTTTACTAAGACACCTTAAATATAAACTATAATTTTACACATAAATAAAAACAAATAATTTGTATAATTTCTTTAAAACTTGTGATTTCTCAGTAAAAATGTTACATGATTATGTAGTCAATTCTCAGTAAAAATGTTACATACACAAATTATTATA
>CALVHX010000027.1 GCA_944329195.1 uncultured Bacilli bacterium
AAATAAGTTTATCTCTAAACTTTATCTTCCTATAGTTTTATTATTTACTTTATTTATATTTATATAAGTATTATATGCCCCCCCCCTAGTTAACATATTGTTAATTATCTTTTTCATCATAGAGAGAGTCACCTTCCTTACTTTTATATTTTTACTTACATATTGATTTTATCATACTTCCTTCTTCTTTTCAACTATTTTAGTAGACATATTAAAAAAAGAGCTAAATAAATTAGCCCAACTAAATACAAATATTATCATGATAATGCAATCATAAACAATGTAAGTAAAAGCATTGAAACTAAGCCAATTACCGCGACTACTTTAAATGCCCATTTGAACCAAGTAGAATATTCAACTCTAGCAAGAGCAAGACCACCCATAATAGCACCGCAAGTAGGTGTAATTAGATTAATAAGACCATTAGCGGCTACTAATATCATCAAATTAACTTCCACACTAAAGCCTAACTGATAAGTAAGAGAACCAATGATCGGTGTAGATAAAGTGGCAAGCCCAGATGATGATGGTACCAAGAACGAAAGTACAATATGCAATAAATAGTTTAGCGGAGCGTAAAGAGCTGCAGGCATTCCACTAAGCCAATCGGCTGCATTGTAAATGATATAGTTATCTAAATGAGTAACTCCCATAAGAACTGACGCACCTCTAGCAAGAGCAATAACTAATATAACTCCTACCATATCATCTGCTCCATCTACAAACGTATCGACAAAATCTTTCTCCTTAAACTTATTAATTATTCCCATAACAAAAGTCATAAGTAAAAACCATAAAGAAGCCTCTCCAAACCACCAACCACCAAGTGGTGACCCAGTTAAAAAACCAGTCTTATCTAAAAAGAAATCAATTCCCAAAGTATCCCATGGGATAAATCCTAAAATCATAACAACAAAAGTAAGAGCAAATAAGATAAGAGTTACCTTCTGTCTACCAGTCAACTTAGCGTCAATATTTTCAACCTTACCACCATATCTTTTTTCCATATTTTTTTGCTCTTGAAGCGATAATATAGTAGAGCCCTTGTCTTTTTTTACTTTTTTGGCATAATTCATAACAAATAATACCGCTATTATATAGGATATAATCCAAAGAGCAACCCCTATGCCAATTATAATTCCTTGATTAACGACAATTCCATCCGGCAAAGCATCAACCGCAGTACCAACTGCAAATGGATTGATTGTCGAACCTAAAACACCGACACCGGCGCCCAATAAAACAATGGCAGATGCAACGACCGTATCCATTCCAGCAGCAACCATAGTAGCGGCAAGTAACGCATAAAAGCCAACTGTTTCTTCTAACATTCCATAAGTCGTTCCACCTATCGAAAAGATAAACATAAGTATTGGTATAAGAAGTAATTCCTTCCCTTTTAATTTCTTAACCAAAACTTTAATACCAGTTTCAAGAGCACCAGTTTTAGTTACAACTGCTAGGAAAGCCCCTAATACAAATACAAATATTATGACATCCATAGCATCTTGAAATCCAAGTATCGGTGCCATCAAAACATCTGAAACTTTAGCACCAACAACTCCACTACCATTTACTATTTCATCGCCTTCAAAAGTAGCAGATGGTAGAAGATGTGAAATAATTCCCAATACTACTATAATAATTAGTAGTATCGAAAAGGCTGACAACATAAACTTTTTATTCTTCGCCTTTTTCATTTTACTAACTTACCTCCCATTTCTATTCTTGTACCTGTTTTTCCTTGCAAAGCTAATAGTCCCTTATTTAATGAAGAAATGATGGCTAACCCTTTCGGTCTCGATTCCACGAAAGAAATACTAGCTTCTACTTTAGGAAGCATACTACCACTGGCAAAATAACCTTGTTTGATATACTCTTTTGCCTCTTCTAAATACATTTTTTTAAGAGGTATTCTATTAGGTTTAGTATAATTAATATAAACCCTATCTACTGCCGTAAGGATTAATAGAATATCAGCCTTTAATATGGTGGCAAGCTTACTAGCAGCATAGTCTTTATCAATTACAGCATCCACTCCCTTATAGCCACTTCCATCTTTTATTACTGGAATACCTCCTCCTCCACAAGCAATAACAATATTTCCACTGCGAACAAGCTTTTCTATTATTTTCTGTTCTAAAATACTAATTGGCTTAGGAGAAGGTACGACTCTTCTAAAGCCTCTACCGGCATCTTCAGTAAATATATATCCTTTTTCTTTAGATATTTTATCTGCTTCATCCCCACTATAAAACATTCCTACAGGTTTAGTAGGATTATCAAAAGCAGTATCTTTTTTATCTACTTCCACCTGAGTAATGATTGTCACAGCTTTTTTATCAATTTGTCTATTTCTTAACTCTCTGTCAATTGATTGTTGTAAATGATAACCGATGTATCCTTGACTCATTGCACCACATTCTGCAAAAGGCATAGCGGCAGTCTCTCCATTTGCACAAGCAAAATCAAAGGCCAAGTTAATCATACCAACTTGTGGTCCATTACCATGTACAACTATTACTTCATTACCGTCTTCTACAATTTTAACAATTTGTTTTGCTGTTTTCTTTACAAGCTTTAATTGGTCTAAAGGATTCTTACCAAGAGCATTTCCCCCTAAGGCAACAACTATTCTACTCACGATTTAATCCCTCATAGTAGCATAAATAACTGCCTTTATTGTATGCATCCTATTTTCAGCTTCTTCAAATACCTTTGAATGTGATGACTCAAAAACATCGTCAGATACTTCCATTTCTTTTAGACCAAACTTCTCATATATATCTTTACCAATAGTAGTATTAGTATCATGAAACGATGGTAAGCAATGCAACAAAATAGCATTGTCTTTAGCTAATGACATCACTCTACTATCAATACGATACTTCTCTAATAAGTTAATTCTTTCTTTCCACTTATCTTCTGCTTCACCCATTGATACCCATACATCAGTGTATAAAACATCAGCATCAATTACTGCTTTAGTAATATCTTCCTCAAAAGTAATAGTAGAACCATTTTTTGAAGCAATTTCAGTGCAAATATCAACTAAATCACTTTCAGGAAATAACTCTTTAGGAGCGGCCGCTACAAAGTTAATTCCCATTTTAGCACACACAACCATAAGAGAATTAGCAACATTATTTCTAGCATCACCACAAAAAACCAACTTAAGTCCCTTTAAATAACCAAACTTCTCTTCGATAGTCATAATATCCGCAAGCATCTGTGTAGGATGAAATTCATTAGTAAGACCATTCCAGACCGGAACTTTAGAATACTTAGCAAGTTCTTCAACTATATCTTGTCCAAAACCACGATACTCAATTCCATCGTATATTTTAGATAATACTCTCGCCGTATCAGCTATACTTTCCTTCTTACCCATCTGACTACCAGTAGGTCCTAAATATGTGACACCCATTCCCAAATCATAGGCAGCAACTTCAAAAGAACACCTTGTTCTTGTACTATCCTTTTCAAATAATAGTACAATATTTTTACCTTTTAAATAGGCATGTTCCTCACCATTTTGTTTCTTTTTCTTAAAATCTTTGGCTAGATCTAATAAATATCTTATCTCTTCCTCACTATAATCCAACAATTTAAGAAAATCTTTTCCTCTTAAATCCATCTTAATCCTCCCTAATAAGTGGCATACTCATACATCTAGGGCCACCTCTACCTCTAGATAATTCCGAACTATTCATTTCAAAAACCTTAATACCGTGTTCTCTTAATATTTCATTAGTGACATTATTTCTATTATAAACCACCACTACTCCTGGAGCTATACACAAAGTATTAGTTCCATCGTTCCACTGTTCTCTTTCGGAAGCTATTTTATCTCCTCCGCCACAAGCAATCAGTTCGATATCAAGTCCCAAATATTCTTCTAAAATCTTTTCTAAAGATCCTTTTTTCTTTTTAACCTTAACTTCATTTACTTTATCACCCCTAGTAATTTCAAAAACTTCTAAAGTATCCATAATTCCAGGATGATAAGTAAATTTATCAAAATCTATTTGTGTAAAAACAGTATCCAAATGCATAAAAGCACGGCACTCTGGTATCATAAAGGCAAGAATTGTTTCAATTTTACAATTTTCACTCTTAAACATATTCTTAGCAACCAAGTCAATTGCTTCAGCACTAGTTCTCTGCGAAATACCGATAGCAAGCGTTTTTTCATTCAAGTTAAGCACATCCCCACCCTCAATATTAAAAGCAAATTCTCTATCATAATATTTTTCAACTTTGTCTTGATAATCCTTGTGATAATTGAATATATATTCCGCATAAATAGTTTCTCTACTTCTAGTTACTGAATACATTTTGTTTAGAATAACACCATTTCCAACCGAAGCGAATGGATCTCTTGTAAAATACAGATTAGGCATTGGCTCAGCTAAAAATTTACCCTCTTCACTAACCAGATCGACAAGTGAATTTTCAATATCTTTCTTCTTACGACTAAGCTCACTTACCTTTATTCCCTCCATCGTTTTTAAAACTAATTTTTTGTTATCTTCAATAGCATATAAATAATCAAAGAGCATATCTTTATACATCGGCGTTCTAACACCAGCCTCATATATAAACTGTCTCAAAAAACCACTTTTAACTTCTGGATTTTCATCTAAAACTTCCGCCATCAAATCTTCCAAATAGACAACTTCAACACCATTATCTCTAAGTATCTGGACAAACTCATCGTGTTCCTTTTGTGCATCTTCTAAAAAAGGAATATCATCAAATAAAAGTCTCTCCAAAGTATCTGGAGTCAAATTAAGAAGCTCCTTACCCGGTCTATGAACGAGTACTTTCTTTAACGATTTAATTTCACTAGTAACATGTATCACACTACCACCCTCCAATTCTATTATCATTATAACAATTAAATATTTCTTAATCAATAGAAGAAAGAAACTTTTTTATTTTTTCTTCAAAACCAAAAAAATTAGTTTGAAATATAACTAATTTTTTATATATTATATAATGAATTAAAATAACTAAAATCACTTTAAATAATCTTCTTTTGTTTTCTCAACTATTTCTTTAAGATACTTGCTTGTATATGTACACCCACTTATAGTATCCAAATTATCTAAATCATCCTGATTAGAGACAATTTTTTCTAAATAATTATTATTATATATCATATTCATATAAGTATCACTACTACTAATAACCTCTATCTTAGTAATATTATTCCCCGAAAAAACAATTTCAAGTTTAATCGAGTTATTACCAGCATATCCCCTACCAGATACTTGATATGTAGTCACATTACCTTCTTTAGTTTTAGAAATAATTTTATAAGTATCATCTAACTCCTTATTACTAACCCTGCTACTTATTACAAAAGAAGATAAAATAACCGCTAGTACTGATACTACCAAAATAATTAATTTAATATAATTTTTATTAAATAACTTAATACTAAAGTAATTAATAGCTATCGTTATAATATTGACAATAAGTATCGAAATAAGAACACCTTCTGGAAAGGAAGTTAAATATCTAATAACCATTGTCAAAATACCAAGTAAAATACCCGCTATTACTTGACCAAAATGGCTAATAGGAGAAGTAACGGGATCAGTAGCCATAAAGACAGCACCAAAAAGTAGGCCTCCAGAAAGTACATTAAATAAGATAAACCATAAGCCAATATCTTTAGTTAAACACATGATTAAACTTATAATAATTACTGTACTTACATAACTTACTGGTATTCGCCACTTAATCACTTTATTTAGTAATAAATAAATAAATGATAAAAGGCAAAGAAGCGAAGAAGTTTCACCAATAGCACCAGGTATATTCCCAAAAAAGAAAGAAAGCAAACTACCATAAGGTCTAACTAAATTATCATAAGTAATAACATAACTAGAAGCAGTCATATTAGACAAAGGAGTTGCACCACTTATAGTATCAGCTTCAAGTGGATTCATATATCCACCAGTCAATGATGAGAATATAACTATTATAAAGAGACTACCAACTAAGGCAGGATTAAGCGTATTCTTACCAAACCCACCCATCAACAATTTTGATAAGCTGGCAATAGCAGATCCCAATATAATAAGCCAAATAGGAGTATTAATTGGAATAATAAGGCCAATGAAAACACCAGGTATTATAGCAAAGCTTTCACTAAATAGGTAATTTATAGACTTCTTCTCTTTTTTTATAACTAAATAATATAAATATTCTGTAACAATACAAACAAAAGAAGCAATCATAACATACAATAAAGGTTTAAAAACTAAATATAAATTACCATAGCCATTGATAACAGGATATATACCATTTTTATATGTAGCAAAAATTATAAATGGTATTAAACAAACTAACAAATTATACATCATACTACTAGTACTATTTTTACTTTTCATAAAATTCCCTTTTCTTACTTTAAATTTTTTCATTTATCGTTCACCTTTGCTTTAGCCATTCGAACAAATTCTCTAACCTCAATCTTCGAAGGACAAATAAAAGAGCAAAGACCACATTCAATACATTTATTTGGATATAAATCATTAAGTTTATGAATATCACTACAACTATTCATAATAAATACCGGATATATACCAGCAGGACACACTTCTATACATTTACCACATCTTATACAAGGAAGATTCTTTTCAAAATTATCTTCAATTACCAAAACAGCATTCAAATCTTTAGTAATGATAACATCATCTATAGGAAGAGAATTGCCCATCATAGGACCACCCGCTATAAAAATAGGATTTTTTAATTTATTATAACCATCTAAATTATTAATAATTTCGCTTACCATGGCACCAATTTTAACTCTAACATTTCTCTTATTCTTAATACCAGGCCCAGTAATAGTAATAACCCTCTCAGTAAGAGGTCTATTATACTTAAACATTTCATAGATAGCATAAATAGTCGAAACATTACTGACAATAATACCCTTTTCTGTAGGATATTTATCATAGCTAACTCCAAGTAAATCATTTACAAGATTTCTTTCCCAACCATTAGGGTAAGCATCCTTAACAAATCCAATTCTTATCTTTGGATAAGTACCAATATATTTTTCAAAAGACCTGACAGAATCTAAATTACTTTTCTTAACTCCTATAATAGCTTTAGGAATATTCATAATCTCCATAATCATGTCAATAGCCTCAAGAATACAATCAGAATAATTATGGATAACAGCTTTATCACAAGAAATAAAAGGCTCACATTCAACTGCATTAATAATTAAATATTTTGGCTTATCTATATTATATTTCAAAAATGTTGGAAAATCACTACCACCTAACCCTGTAATACCATTTTCTCTAAGTGCATTTACAAATTCTTCTTTTGAATATTTTTCTTTAACAATAAGCTTACTTTTTTCATATTTTTCTTTAAAATCATTTTCTATGACAATACACTTAATTTTTTTACCATTAGCCATTATCTTATTACTACCAATAGTAGCATAACCAGATACAGAACTATGAATAGGAAAATTAATATCCTCGTTAATTGCCACAACCTGACCTTTGTAGACATAATCGCCTTCTTTAACCAAATGTTTATACATAATACCATTTTTATTTTCTAATGGTATATAAATGTATTCTGGCTTAATATATTTACAAATGGTATAATCTATAACTACATTACTGCTAATTTTAACTGGCTTATTCATATCTAATCTCCTCTATAATAATAATATCATAAAAGGGAAAAA
Organism: uncultured Bacilli bacterium; assembly: GCA_944329195.1. GTDB lineage: Bacteria > Bacillota_I > Bacilli_A > RF39 > UBA660 > CAG-302. The sequence continues at coordinate 7,730 of CALVHX010000027.1, forward strand.
AAAGGAAGAATTAACTTCCCAATAACAAGCTACTTCCTTCCTACTTTTTTATTTTGAATATCACAAGCTACAAGAACTTTTTTAATAATTGCTTGCTTAATTTTTTCTTTATCAAGATCAATTCTTTTACCACCACTTACTCTTTTAACTTTATCTTCTTTTATAAAGGATAAATAGTTTTCATTACCTATAAATCTCTTGAGACAAAGCACTATATCCTTATACTCAAATAAGGAGTATCCACCTTCTATTTCATAATTAGTAATTAAACCTTTGTCAAAAAATTCATCCAATGATATATAATCAGTCTGAAATCTATCATCACTAACACTTGAAACTGAAATTTCATCTCCATTTAACAAATTGACAACATGAAGATTTATATTATCATCAGAAAATTCAGCATAATAAACTTCTAGCATTTCCTCATTAAAAGTCTTTTTAATGTAAACCCCTTCCTTAAACTTTCTAATTTCATTTAAGATATCCATATCTGAATCATAATCACTAAAAGATATCTTACCGATCAATTTAAGCTTATCAAGAGATAATTCTAAAACATTATCTAAAATACCCAAAATAACACTCAAAACATGCATATTCTTACGAATTATGTCTGAGCTAGCTATTTTTGAAGAAGAATAAAACCTATCTAAAGCGCCTTCTCTTACCCTTTTAACATCGGAAGAAAACTCTCTTTTCTTTATACTTACAACACAGTTATTTACGAAGGAAATAGCTTCTTTATAAGCAGAATAAAAAGTATTAGGATCTTTAGCTACAAACATTTTCTTATAATAAGAAGCAGCCTCCTTATATTCGATAGTATTCTTAGGTATATTACTATCTACAAATTTATTGTACTCACTAATTTTACTTTCTTTATCAGTAATAAATGAATTATGTTTAGAATCAGATTCTTTCATTTTTATAAAATGAGAATATATATCTATCAAAAAACTTCTAATAGAGGTAAAGTTCTGAAAATTAATTTCTTCTAACATTTTTTCCCCTACATTAGATACTATTTTAGAACAGTCAGTAGCAAAATCATCACAACTTTTTTTAATTTTATCTAAAAAGTTTTTAACTTGGGCATCTACTTCATCTTTCGTTTTCGCTTTTTCAACATTAATTTTTAGAAGATTAAACTCAAAAATAGTAGTACTCAAAAAAGTTAAATGAAATAAAGCATTATCATTATAAAATGAAACACAATCAGAAGGCAAACTTATTTCCCTTTTTACTATATCAATACCTTCAAAATATGATGTCAAAACTCTATTTATTTGAGCATTTTTGTACTCACTTAAAGAAATATTAAAAATCTTCTTTCTTAATACTTCATAAGCACGATTAATCTTTTGCATCGCCTCATTACTATTACTACCATTAAAATCAGGATGATTAAGCCGAGCCTTTTCATGATATGCTTTTCTTAATTCTTCCTCAGTATAACCACTATTTAACCCAAGTAATTTTAATGCTTCAATATCCGACATAAAACTCACCTTCTATTCTATCTAAAAAAAGCCATATATACAATAAAACAGAAATACAAAACTGTTAAAACAGTACCATTTATTTTTTCTAATTTAGTTGATTTACTAGGAATACCGGCCATCATTGCAGACAAAACTCCTCCAATTAATCCACCAATATGGGCAGCATTATCAATCGAAGTAGACAGAAAACCAATAACCAAATTAGCAAGTATTACTGGAATAACTGCACTTTTAATAGCGGAACCTAAATATGTTCTATAATAGTATCCAAAATAAAGAAGTGCTCCAAGAAGCCCAAAAATAGCACCACTAGCACCTGCAGAAATAGTATTATGATTAAAAGCAAGAGATAAAGTACTTCCACATACACCACTAATAATATAAATTAGTAAATACTTTACTTTACCAAAAACGTTTTCAACTTCTCTACCAATGACATACAGTGAATACATATTACATATTAAATGAGCCAATCCGATATGTAAAAACATACAAGTAAATAATCTAAAATACTGCCCATTTTTTGTAAGGAAATCATAATTGGCTCCAAATTCTAGCAATGTTACACTATCTTCTGATCCATTACCAAAAATATACATCATAACAAATATAGCAATACATATACCAATTAAACTATACGTTATGACTGGATTCTTACGTGAAAATATCTTCTCAGCTTCTCTACTTCTCTTTTCATTTTTTCTATTAATACTATCTGTAACCTTAATAAAAAATTCCAATCCACTTTCTTTTCTTTTAGTTTTCTCAACAATATTTGGAAAAATATCTGGAAGTTTTGAACCATTAATATCAGATTCCGTCGTAATAGCAATATCGTTTTCTGACAAAAGATTTTTATTTTCAATATCAGTATATATATTTAAAACTTTTACTTTAAAGGATAACGTCTTTTTCTTTACTTGCTTGACAATTCTATTTAATTTAAACTTATCAAAATCAAATTGTTCCTTATTGTGAATGTGATGTGAGACAATTCTAATAATTTTATAATCATTATCCAAATTCTCAAGCCATATTTCATCATTTATTCCACGAATAATCATAGGATTATAGTTTTGTTCCGTAATGAAGTAGTTAATTAAGTTCATGACAACTAAATCATCACTTTTAAATACTATCTCTTCCATACATCATACTCCTTCACACAATATTATACTAAATTTTTTAAAATAAATAAAGTATTTTTCACAGTAAGCTGTGCTTTTTAATATAATATTAGAGAAAGGAGACTATTTTATGTACGGAAACAGAAGAATAATGAGACCTCCCATGGGTGGAAATAGATTATTTGGCGGCGGATTTTTTGGACCTTTTTTACTAGGAGGAATAACAGGTGGACTACTTGCTCCTGCATTTTACCCAAGACCATATCCTATGCCAGGACCATACCCACCACCTCCACCATACTATTACTAAAAAACTGATAATTTCAGTTTTTTATTTTTACAAATTAATATATATCTGATATAATATAACTATGAAAAAATTTAATATGATTGATGAAAATTTTACATGTGAAAATTGCGGAAAAAAAGTAAGTAAACTAGGATACACCGCTAGAGATCACTGCCCATATTGCCTATATTCAAAGCACCTAGATATAAATCCAGGTGATAGACAAAATAACTGCCATGGATTAATGAAACCAATAGCCATCGAAAAATTTAAAAACAGTTATAAAATAATATATAACTGTACTAAATGTCATGAAAAACATAAAAACATTATGGCAAATGATGACAATTTTGAAATTATAATTTCACTTTCTAAAAATCCATAAAATTAAGGAAAATCAGTAATAACAGGCATTAAAAAGACAAAGATAAGTAAAATCACAATAATTAATAGAGCAATTTTAAATTCAGGGCCCAAATTTAACGTGATTTTCTTTTTTTTTGGCTTGTCGTCATTAGTGACATATACTCTTGTAACAGTACTATTTTCATTTACTTTATTGTCATTTGTCACATTTGATTCAGTACTAGTACTGTAGGCATTCTCACTAGGAGGAGAACTTACATTACTGTTAGAAATACCAGAACTGCTTTCCTGCTTAGATATAGACTGAACCGTAGAAGTATTTTGAATATTAACATTCATCATATCATTAATATTTACTGTCGGATTACTAATAGCGGTATTTAAATTACCTGAAGCCCTATATGGAGTAACATCATCAAATTCTTTTTTATTATTACCATCATTCATTCAAATACCTCCTTTTAGATATAAAAGATTTAGGAGTACCTAAATCTTACAATTTCCAGTTATCGTTTCCTTGATTTGGCTGAACGTTAGTAGTCGGACCAGTAGTAGGATTAGTAGAGCCGAATACAAAGTTTGAGCCACCAGATAAGAAATTATTATTTGTACTACTTGGCGCTACATTAGGCGTGTTCATTTGTTGATCATTCATTACATCGTTATTTGAAACAACGTTTTGTTGATATCCACTACCAACAAAAGAACTATCGGGCGTTTGAGAATTAATGTTACCAATAGGCTGACTAGGAATATTAGAAAGTCCGCTATTAATAGTTTGTTCTGTTCCCATCGTATTTGGAGTAACATTAGAATTAGGCATCACAACTGTAGGACCAGGCACAACATTAGGAGCCACAGTTTGATTAATATTCATACTTTGACCTTGCATAGGAGTAGAAATAACATTTGGTAGGGCTGAAGGCTCGACCACAGGCGTAGGAGCTCCACTCACTTGATTAACAGTATTAATAGGAGTTACTTCTACTGGCTTTGGAATCACCACTTCCCTAGGTTCAATCTTTGGTGTCTGCTCAGAAACAGGCGTAAAAAACTCGTTATTGTGAGAAACATTATTTCCCATACCTACACCATAAGTATTTAAATCCGGTTGTGCCGTATTATTATTTAAATTCTGATTAGTCATATTATTACTTAAATTAGCGGTATCAATACTATTATTAAAATTAGTAGCCATCTGATTAAAATTATTAGCAAATTGAGTATTTTGGTTTGCCATATTATTCATATTCTGCCCAACATTTCCATTTTGATTCATCATATTGTTATTAAAATCAGTAGCATTCATATTGCCACTAAAATTTGAATTCATACTATTAAACCCATCTTGCATGCCAAAAGCGCCACTATTCATATTAGCAGAATTAAAATCATTTAATGAACTCGCATTGACATTTGAAGTTCCATCACCCGTATCGAGAGTTTTTTCTCTCAACTTCTTCTTTCTTTTACTATCTACTAAAAAACCGATAACAGTAATTAACAATATAACAAGAACTACCAAAACCCATATACCATATTCAGATATAAAATCCATAACTGCTTCCATATTAGTCCTCCCTTTTACTCTATTAATAGAATAGCACAATTTTTTTTAAAAAGCAATAATTATTGTATTTTTTCCATAATATTTTTGTCGATGAAACTTAAACTTTTCACAGTCAAATCAAGTGATTCCTTATATTTACCTCTCCTAAATAACTCTTCTGCTTTTGATAGAGCTATATCAATTTCTTCATAAGAGCTTCTATATCTATTACCATATACAATCATCTGTTCCGACATATTGACAAGTTTAATCATATCATTTGTCTTATTATATATTTTAAATACCAAATCCCTAGCTGTATCTACCCTGATATTTAAAATTTTAATAACAATTGGTTTTTTATCTAACTCCTTGACAATCTCCCTAATAGCATCTTGAGCTTCCGAAAGTTCAATATAATAGCTATTTGGAATAACAGGAATTTTGCAGTCTTTAAGTTTATATTTAGACTTTTTTACTAAATCTTCAATAGAGGCCAACTGTTCCCTTGCCCTAGTCTCATCATCTTTCATACTAGTAATAGATCTAAGCTGATAATCTAAATCATCCTGCAATCTAGAAAGCTTCATAGAAAGCCCATCTAGCTCATCTACCAATTTTGAATACGCAAAAGTCTTCATTTTTCCTTGATCCACTAGTATCTTATAGTCTTTATTTATTTTTTCCAAATTTTTATTTAATAAACTAAATTTATTTATATCATCATTAGATAAATTATAATTATATTTTATATCATCGATCTGCAAATAAATATCTCTTACTACTTTATTAATATTATCAATTCTATAACCAAGATCTTTAATATTTTGTCTAAATAAGTCTTTACATTCTTTCTCCTTGTCAAAATCATTATAAAGATCATTAAAATACTGAATAAAAGTCTTAAGTTCGATAATAGAGTCTCCAATTTCCAAATTCTTAAGATTATCAATTATCTTGACAATTTTTTCTTTAATTTCTTTTATATTATATTCGACATTAAGATAATCCAATGGATAGCCATCTCTTTTCATTCTAAAATAATATGTTGTAGCCTCATCAATTTTATTAGGGACAATAACTGTTGCCATAAGTACCACTGTTGGAATATCATCTAAAAGCTTAATTAATTTATTAATTCTCTCTTCGATTAAGACAATTTTTTTCTCGATTGAAACATAATCATTATTATCCATTGCCTTTTCAAATTGAGCAAAAATACTGTCAATATTATCAAATTCTTTTTCTATAAATTCTCCAATCTCTCCATAGTCTTTTATTGTTCTCTCAAACTTGCTCTGTCCTTCACGATATATAATTTTTAATTTTGTAATTAGTGATCTATTTCTTTCTTCCGAAGTAGTCACAAGTCTAACTTCTTCTAACAAGTGATCTGTTTTTTTCTTTAAAGACTTTATTTCTATTTCAATATTAGCAATTTTTTTTATCGCCTGTTTATAATCTTTTCTATCAATTAAAAAATCAGCATCAGATATTAAATCTGTAAGTTCAGGAATCTTTTCGTCTCTTATAGACTTAAAAGTATTATCCCAATCATCCAATTTTTCTTTCAAATTATCTGTCTTAATAAGCTCTTTTACTTTTGTTATTTCACTCAAGACAGGAACACCAATCAAGCTGTTCTTTTCAATATCCAGCTCTTCTATTTCTTTTTTATACCTTTTACTTTGACTACTCTTAATAACTACTACTGTAATAATTATCAAAATAATTGCCACTACAAAAGCGGATATTGTAATCAAAAGAACACTATCCATGTTACCACCTTTCCTACTCATAATATATTCTACCACAATTTATTTTTTTTTAAAATACATTCAGAAAAATTTTTATAAATTTAAAGAAAAAACCTCAAAAGTAAGTTCTACTTTTGAAGTAAAGTTAACAAAAAGACTATTTAATTCTTTTTCTAATTATACTATATATTTCTTCATGTAAATCTTCTCTCTTTCTCATTTCATCTCCATTATTACAACATATCATATCCCAAGAAAGATAATCCGCTACAAACATACTATTTTCATAAATCTTTTTCATATGATCTAAATCTCTTTCAAACACATCATTTTGTATACCATCATTTCCAACTCTTGCCATAAGTATTTTAGTAATCAAATCGTATGGTGCATATAAAAATATAACATTATCTGGCCTAGCAATTTGAAGTTTATTATACTCAAAATCCACAACATAATCTATAAATCTTTTTCTTTCTTCTATTTCATCAAACTCGGCAGATTGATAAATAATACTAGAAGTCGTATATCTGTCGAGAAGTATAATTTTGCCTTGCTCATAATATCTCTTCAAACTAGTATGCCAAGTAACACCTCTATCTAACGCATACAAACAATTGACAAAATAAGGCGTTACCCCAATTCTTCCACCATATTCCCCACTTAAATATTTTTCTACAGGAACACTTTGATAAGTACCATAAGAAGGAAAATGATGCCTAATAATATCTTCATATCCTTCCCGTTTTAAACGATCATATAGCATTGCATATTGTGTCGATTTACCAATACCATCACAAGCACCCTCAATAACAATTAATTTACCATCTTTCATACCCAAAACTCTCCTTTTTCATTTTCTCCATCATAACCAGTAATCACGTTGTTTAGTCCAAATAGCACGTAATTCTTTAAATAATAAATTATTAATTTCTAATGTCATAGGCAAAAAATATCTTTGATTGAACAACCTAAAATTTCATTTATCGAGATAAATTTAGATTGACTGGCTATCCATAGATATTCCTTTCTAAAATCACTATCGACATACTAATTATATCATACGGCAGACGTTGTCCGCAACCTAACAATTAAATTTCTAAAATAAAAAGCAAACCTCCTCTTGAAATAGTTTGCCAAAACAGTATAATAACTGTTACGTGCTCTAACGCACAATCTAAAATAAATAAACGGTCTATGCCGTAATGTAGTCTATGCTACCAAATATCGGAACCTCAAGATTAGTCTTTTGTTCCATGTTTACAATATGCATAACTACTTAGGGAGGTTTGCAATGAATATAATAGAACAAAATAAAGAAAAAATCAATGGGGTTTTAGAAACTTTTGACAGAATGATTATTAATGGTTATTTTCTAAATTTATGTAACTATCGTCATTTTCTGTATTATCTTATCCAAAATGATGTTAAACTAGTTGATTTTTATAAGTTTGCTCAAAAGGAAACTGAAATATTATGTAATCATATTGATAACTATATCAAAAGTAATAATGTAGAAACGATTTATCTTAATTCTGGAAAAATAAATAAAAATGAAATTGTTATGAATGAACTAGAAAAAAAACCTAATAAAGTTGGTTTAATATCTGCATTATCTGCTGTTGAAATTTGTAATACTATGACTGTTAAACCAAATCACGAAACTGAAAAGTTAGAAGTCACTTCTAGACCCACTAAATGTAAACATTATTATTTTTATCGCTGTGTACTAGATTATAGGAGGTAAAGGTATTTTCAAACACAAGGTTATGTAGTATAATGAATATGTCGAAGATGAATATGGAAAGGGAATATCTCT